>DASTKD010000702.1:0-3048 GCA_035716135.1 Ktedonobacteraceae bacterium | reverse complement strand
CAAAAACATTTCGCAGATCGAGCATTCTCGCCATCGCAGCCCGACGAATTTCGTGGTGCATTTGCTTGCTGGACTCCTGGCCTACAGTCATCAGGACAAAAAACCGAGTCTGCATCTCGATGAACGTGCGTTGCTGGCGGCCTGATCGGTCTGGCTTAAACAGAACTCACGTTATTTTATATCTTCTACTGATATTATAGCGTGCTGGATGACCTGTTGTGCAACCTCGTACACTTCTTCCAATGGCAGCGATTGTTCCGAGGCGATGCGCCGGCATTCTTCGTATTCGGGCGCGGCGCTGATAACGCGCCCTCCCAGCAATTTTACTTTGACCTGCATCTTGCCAAAGGGCGTCTCTATGGATTGCTGAGCGCGTTGAGCCTTGCGCCGTTGCACTTGCTGTATACGCACGCCCAGCGTGTTAGCCTCGCTCAGCAAAAGCTGCGCCAGCGCGTCGCCATCCTCGACGCGACAGATCAGGGTGAGCATGACGGCGGGGCGATTCTTTTTCATGTGAAGCGGTGTGTAAGAAACATCCAGCGCGCCAGCCGCCAGCAAGCGCTCCATCAGCCCACCCAATGCTTCGCCCGTCATGCTGTCGATATTGGTTTCAATCACCGTCACCCAATCGGTATCCGTCTCAGCCTGTTCGCCCGCCTGCATACTCGCGCTAAGTGGCCTGCCCAGGCAGAGACGCAGGCAATTGGGCCAGGGGAAAGACTTGCGCCCGAAGCCGTAGCCTACGCGCTCGATGCGTATGGCTGGCGTCTCAAAACGAGCCAGTGTTGCAAGAATGGCCGCGCCGGTGGGAGTCACCATCTCGCCTTCGACCGGGCAGGGTCGCCAGGGCGCGCTCACACGCCGCAATATTTCCAGTGTGGCGGGCGCGGGAACCGGCAAGAGGCCATGCGCCGTCTTGACATGACCACTGCTCAATGGCAGAGCAGAAGCATACAGCGCCTCGATGCCCAGTGTTTCAATTGCCAGCGCCGCCCCCACAATATCGACAATGGCATCGACGGCTCCAACTTCATGAAAATGCACCGCTTCCACCGTGGAACCATGCACAACGGCCTCCGCTTCCGCGATACAACGGAACATGGCGATAGTTCGTTCGCGCACGCGAGGAGGCAGCTTCGCGGCCTGCAACAGCGCGGCAATGTCTGTGAAGTGGCGGGCGGGTTGCTCCTGTCCGGCCAGCATCACACCGAAGCGCGCGCCGCGAATGCCTTTATCCTGAAATTGTTCCAGCTTCAATTCATAGCCAGCGATGGGAAGACCTGCCAGCGCCTGCTTGAGCGTTTCCAGGGAAAATCCAGTATCGAGCATGGCTCCCAGGAACATGTCTCCACTGATGCCGGAGTGACAATCGAGATAGGCAATGAGCTGTGACATTTATTTGCCGCTCTTGTGAAAAGCGATGGCGTTACGATAAATATCGACGTAGCGCAGCGCCGATGCGTGCCACGAATGATCGGCTTCCATGCCACGCTGTTGCAAGGTGCGCCAGACATCCTTGAAACGGAAGAGTTCCAGCGCGCGCACGATGGCCGCGAAGAGTTCCCAGGGATCATACTTGTCGAAGGTAAAGCCATTGCCCTGGCCGCTGTGCGGATCATATTCCTGCACAGTATCGGCCAATCCGCCGACCTTGCGCACAACAGGAACGCTGCCGTAGCGCATGGCGATCAACTGGCCGAGGCCGCACGGCTCGAAGCGCGAGGGCATCAGGAACATGTCGCTGCCCGCGTAGATGCTTTGCGCCAGTTCGCTATTAAAGGTGAGAAAGATGGCAACCTGCTGCGGATAGCGCACCGCCAGGTTCTGGAACATTTCATGGTAATGCTGGTCGCCGATGCCCAGCACCACCAGTTGCACGCCCTGCGCCAGCAATGGCTGCGAGATTTGCGAGATCAGGTCAAAGCCTTTCTGGTCGGCCAGACGCGAGATCATGGCGAGTAAGGGCACGTCGGAGCGCACCGGTAGATGCGCCCGTTCTTGCAGCGCCTGCTTATTCTCAGCGCGTTTCTCCAGACTGGCGCTATCGAATTGCGAGCGTATGTAGCGGTCGGTGGCGGGGTTCATTTCCAGGTAGTCAATGCCGTTCAGCACACCGAACAGGCGGTCTCTGCGGCTACGCAAGAGCGGATCGAGTTTTTCGCCAAAGGTGGGAGTCAGAATTTCCTGGGCATAGCGTTCGCTGACGGTAGTGATGGCATCGGCAAAGTGGATGCCACGCGCCATAATATCGACGACGTTCGCCAGTTCTACAATCTGGGGATAAAGGAAACCGCCCGCCGCGACACCCGCCACTTCCAGGATACGATAGCCAAAGATGCCCTGATAGGCCAGGTTGTGAATAGTATAGACCGTCGCGGCATCACTGAAGAACGGGTCTTCGTGGTAGATCGTGTGCATCCAGTTGGGAACGATGCCCGTTTGCCAGTCGTTGCAATGAATTATATCGGGCGACCAGTCGAGCAAACGCATTGCTTCGAGCGCAGCGCGACAGAAAAGAATGAAGCGTTCTCCATCGTCGATGTAGCCGTAGATGTTCTCGCGGTCAAAATAACGTGGCGCGTCAACCATATACACCGGAATGTCATTGCCAATGCTGCCCTGCATGATGCGCACCTGCTCCGAATACTGCGATATCTTGACCGTCATAGATTCGAGTACAGTAGTCAACTGAAAACGTTCGGGATTGACCTGCCCGTAGCGCGGCATGACCAGCCGCACATCATGCCCCAGATCCTGCAGCGCTTTCGGCAGCGCGCCCACAACATCCGCCAGCCCTCCAACTTTGGCAAAAGGCACAATCTCCGCAGCCAGCAGCAAGATGCGCAAAGGCCGCTCAAACTCCATATCCATACAATCCCCTGATATATTGATTTCAATTGCGACACATTTTCCCCATTATAACATAGACCGAGACTCTGCTTTTTACCTTTCTCAACAACGTTTTCTTCCTGGAATATCAAACCCCGATCCTACTAAGGAAACACAACCTGGAAAAGCCTTCTGTACAATTAGACGCACATACCTTTG
>DASTKD010000701.1:0-6213 GCA_035716135.1 Ktedonobacteraceae bacterium | reverse complement strand
GGTCACTTCCTTTCGCATTACGGTTGCTTTTTTTATTTCATTCGAGCGACGGTGGCGGATCAGGCTCATACTCCAGTAAATCCCCAGGTTGCACGCCCAACGCACGCGCCAGCCGGTTCAATGTTTCAAGTGTGATATTAGAGCGCGGATCGTTGAAGATACGGCGCATCGTCCCCTGATCAATATCAGCCAGGCGTGAGAGGCGCAATTGACTAACCCCTTTTCGTGCAGCGACTTCTTTGACCCTGAGATGAATCATGTGCGTATTTCCTCGTGGATTGATACAGGTAGTATAAGGCAGTGGAATAGTTCTGAGAAGCCAGCGAAGATGCACAGGCATAAAACTACCTGTATCTAGCAGATAGGGCATATGCTATACTTTATTATAAGGTAGTTTTATTCCAAGTTATCATCATCGACACCGGGAGGGAATCATGCAGGGAGTACTGGAAAAGCGGCTCAGTACCTATCACAGCATCACACTTGAGGAATTTGTAGAGCAGCTCGCCGGGGCAGACCCGGAGGACGTGTTTATAAGGAGGGAAGGACGATGGCGCAAGAAATAGAGCCAGTTTCATTTGATGAGTTTCTCTCGAATGCCGACTCGATCTTTGCACAGACGTTAAGCGGTTGTTTTTGACACGCTATGCTCATAGCATATCTTCGCCTTTGGGGTATGCTCTGAGCATTCTTTTTGTCTTTACATCTTTGCTCTCAGCACATATACTTACAAAGACACAGACATCTCCCTCGACGGGAGCGTCTGTTCAGCGTCAGTCCTTTCGTCAATGGAGGAGAACGCCATGAACCGTTGGCATGTGGCTGGGAGCTAACCGAGTAACTATGAGTCGGGCAGTGATCCGCAGATCACCTCCCACGTCAAGAGCTGTGCCTATCTGAAGTGTCTCGTCGAAGAACCAGAAGGCTTTGCAACGCTCGTACAAAGCTTCAAGGCTGCTGCCTCAATCAGACTACTGGAGAATTTTGTAAAGGAGGGGATGTCATGAAAATACAATTAGACACAGAAAACAAAACGATTAAGCTGGAAAAGGATGTGGTTTTATCCAAACTGATCGAAACGTTGGAGAAGCTTTTGCCTGATGGAGGATGGAAGGAATTTACGCTAGAAACCAACACCGTCATCCATCATTGGAGCAATCCCGTTGTTATACCGTCAGTAATCCCATATCCGGTACCTACATACCCAGGACCTTCCTGGCCCTGGTATAGCCATACTCGTTTGGAGAGCAATCGTCATCCAGCAGATGATAAAGGAAGCGCAGGAATGCACAGCACTATGATGCTAAATAAAGGAATATACAATATCCAGGCGTAATTCGCTCCTTCCTGGAATGAGACGTAAGGGCTAGTTGTTCGTTTCTCATTTCAAATTGCGAATGAATTGTTACTGATACATCACCATCAGCGGCGCTGGGTCCAGCCCCAGCACGTCACCCGGCGACATGAGCGGCTTGTCCAGATTGTAGAACAGTTTGAAGCCGGAGTACTGGATCAGTTGGCGGTTATCGAAGATGCGGTAATCGTCGATTTTTTGGCCGGGGGTGCCGAAGCCGTCCACACACGTCACAATCTCCACGCCGGGTTTGAGGTGGATGTTTTGCCAGTCGGGCAGCATTTCGATGCGGAACTGGTGGATGATGAGGATTTTGGGCGGCAGGTTGAGCGTTTGCACGAGGTCGGAGAGTTTGTCGATGACCCAGTTGATTTCTGCCGCCGTCATGTGGCCTAAATTTACGTCGGGGATGCCGCCTCTTGTCAGGTCAAATTCGGGGTCGAGGGCCAGATCGACGCCGGGCTGCTGTAGGAATGACCAGACAGCGTTTACTTCATCTTGCACGCTGCTGCGCGCGACCTGCATGTCCATGAAGAAGAGCATGTGATTGGTGTTGGCGAGATTGCGATAATGCTCTATGGAGTCGTCAGGCATTCGCGCCCGCCAGGTGCCGTCGGCCATCGGCGAACCCTGCGCGACTGGCGTGACGTAGTCGAGCGCGGGTACGACCGGGTGAGTGGGATCGAGTTGAGCGTAGGCTGAAGCCTGCTGGTTCAGGCGGGCCAGCAAATCAGCGTCACTATAGGCTCCAATTGGCCCCATCGCTGCCGAAAACGGGTTGCCGTAGTAGACCACCAGGCGGTTCGCTGGCAGCGATACGTTCCACATCCAGCCATATGAGTCATACATGTGCTGCAATATGGCCTGCTGCTGATTATACTTGCTCGCTATGGCGGCTAAGTCTTTGCTCGATGGAGCGGGGATAACTTTGCGAGGGGTTGTCCGCGTCACGCTCCCGCAGCTTGACAGAAAGAGCAACAGGCCGACCAGCGTGAGGGAAAGCAGCGTAGAAGAACGTCTCAATGTCCTGCTCGAACGAAAACGACCCCCGCGCGTACCCCTCATGGTTTTTTCCTCCTAATAATAATGAAAGCTATTGCCAGGTCAAACCTCATATCAGGGGGCGGGGCTATCCAGGCATGTAGGGACGCCCCTCGTGGGCGTCCGGCCCCTGCCGGGTGAAACTTGACATAGCATTTCATTGACGTGTATCAATGTATGTCTCATCAATAATATCGCGCGGGTCAAGGGTTTGTTACAGGCCAAAAACCAGTTCTCGATCATCGCAGATGGGCTGTGAAAGGCGACCGCAAGGGTCGTCTCTACTATGACACGACGTGGCTCTCCGGCCCGTTCATAGTAGAGGCGACCCTTGCGGTCGCCTTTCACACCCACCAAATGTCCCAGGAACAGAGGTGGAGCGTAGATACGCAACCTTATCACCTGGAATGATCCAAAAACTAACAGGGACGGTCGGCATTGACCGTCCCTGCAACAAATCGCGTGGTGGCCGCGATGGATCGCCTCTTTACGAACCCGACTGTAGCTCGCCCAGTTTGACGTTGATGGTCAATTGCTGGTTGCCGCGATAGATGTGAACCGCGACGGTATCGCCTGGATTCTTGTTCACCAGCGCGCCACCCAGCGAAGCGGTATCGTTCACAGGTGTGTTATCGATTCCCACAATCACGTCTCCAGGCTGCAGGCCGGCGGATGCCGCCGGGTAGCCCTGGGTGAGACTGATAATCAACGCGCCATGATCGACGGAAAGGTTGTCCTGCGCCTGAAGGTTAGCATCGACACTGGCTACCTGTACGCCCAGTACCGCGCGCCCGGTATGCGTGACTTTGCCATTCTCGATGAGTTGCTGCGCGATGAACGAGACACGGTTGGAAGGGATGGCGAAACCAACGCCGTTGGCGGGTGTATTAAATTCGGGATCAATGGCTGTCAGCGTGGGGATGCCGACCAGGTTGCCCTGCATATCAACCAGCGCGCCGCCGCTATTGCCGGGATTGATGGGCGCGTCCGTCTGGATGGCATCCGGCAGCGTTGCGCCACCCTGACCCTCGGAGACATTGCGGCTCAGGGCGCTGATGATACCGCTCGTGACCGTCTGCGTAATGCCCAGTGGGTTGCCTATCGCCAGCACGTCCTGACCAACCCTTAGCTTCGTCGAATCGCCTATCTTAACCGTTGTTAAACCGTTCTTTGGCGGAGTCACCTTGATGACGGCCAGGTCATCGGCGGGATCGGTACCTGTTAGCTGGGCAGCAAGGCGTGTTCCATCGTATAGCACAACTTCTATGGCCTGCGCGCCATTCACGACGTGGTTATTCGTGACGATATAGCCCCTGCCATCAATAATCACGCCGGAGCCTAATGAACTGCCGTTCTGCCCGGTAACATTCACCTGCACGACAGCCGGGCGCACCTTTGCTATTACCGTTTCGCGCACCGCCTCGGTATTGTTACCGGTCAATGCTGGAACGGTTGCGGGCGGGTTATTGCCGGGCTGTAAGGTCGCTACATTGCTGTTGGGGCTGCTCGAATTGCTGGTGCGGCCAAATTGCCAGCCCGCGAACAGACCGGTGCCAAAGACCAGCGCAATGATTATCACCAGCGCAATGATCGCGCCCGTGCGCACGCCGCTTCTCCTGGTTGAGGTTGTGCGCGTTGGCGGGGGTACATGATCTGGCTCCGGCTGGAGCTGTCCCGGCGCTGTGTTGTAGTTTTGCGGTGTTGTGGGCTGTTGTGGTCCGGCACCATACTCATAATAAGGATGCGTCGCGTTCGCCTGCGCTGGCGGCTGGTTTGCGCTTCCAGGTTGGTCTTCGTTATTGTCAATATATGGATTCTGCATCACTGGTCCTCCCATACTCTGTCAAGATAGGTCTTGTTTAGAATGCCTGTGTAAACATATGTGTCTAACTTCTGTGCTATTTATATCACGTTTTCGCTCGTTACATTAGATACACTAACGCAGAGTTATCAGAAATCTTGCATGAAATTGTAAAATGTTTGTAAGTCAGAGAGAGGGTATAGAAAACTTGTTCACAAAGATTTTACAATTCTCAAGTATCTTTTTGATCTTTTTTCTGTATGCTACTTGCGGTATGATGTACACAGAGGCAATACAAAACTATGAAAATTCTGATTATTGAAGACGAAGCAAATATCGCGCAGATCATCAAACTGTACCTGGAACAGGCCAATTTTACCGCGCTGGTCGCCAGCGATGGCGCGGCGGGGTTGGAGATGCACGCCCGCGAACATCCAGACCTTGTGATCCTCGATCTGATGCTGCCCGCGCTCGACGGTATGGAAGTGTGCCGTCGCATTCGCGCCTGGGCCAATACCCCCATTTTGATGCTGACCGCTCGCCAGTCCGAGGAAGACCGTATCGCCGGTCTGGAACTGGGCGCGGATGACTACCTGGTGAAGCCGTTCAGCCCGCGCGAAGTGGTGAGCCGGGTGAAGGCCATTTTACGCCGCGTATCTCCTTCTGCTCAGCTAGCCAGCGCCGAAGGAGCCGCCTCACCCGGCTTAGAGAACGGGGCATATGCGCCTGCCGCCCTTGCTTCGCCGCCAGAAACGCATATGGGTAGTGCGTCTTATAGAGCGGAGTCTGCCAGTCTGGGCAAAGCAGATGTTGAGACGTTGCGCTATGGCAAACTGCATATCGCTATTCCGGCGCGGCGCGTCGAAGTCAGCTGCCACAACGTGACGCTGACCGCCAAAGAGTTCGATTTGCTGGTCACGCTGGCGTCCGCGCCCGACCGCGTGTTTACGCGCGAGACGCTGCTGGACAAAATCTGGGGCTATACCTTCCTGGGCGACGGGCGTACCGTCGATGTGCATATCGGGACGCTGCGCAAGAAGCTGGAATCAGCGGGCGATCCGGCGTATAGCTCTCCCATCAAAACCGTGTGGGGCGTTGGCTATAAGTTCGCGCCAGAGGAGTAAGTATGCGCTGGCCTGCCCTGCGGTTATCCCTGCGAGTCAAACTGGTACTAAGCTACCTCGGCGTAGCGCTCGGCGCAATCCTGCTGCTGGTGGTGGTGATCTCTATAGCTGTGCAGAACTACTTCTATACCGCGCAGATCGGTCAACTGCGTTCAGAAGCTGAAATTTCGGCGCAGCAAGTCGGGCTAACCTACCAGAGAGCATCCGAAAGCTGGAATTTTGGGGCCAGATTTGAGGACTTCAACCCGGAACTGGTATTAGTTATTGATAACAACCAGCAATTTCGTATCACGAATGTGCCACCCTTTGCCCATATGAGCGATAGCGATTTCCAGACAGTTAAACAGTCCTTAGCTCAAGCATTACAGGGGCAAGAGGTCAGTGGCAGCCTGCAAGGTTCCTCGACGGATAGCACCTTCTTTTCAGGTTTTTACATAAGCGTACCGATCTACGATGGTGGAAACGCGGGCGGAAAAGTCATTGGCGCGCTATTGTTAGCTCAACCTTATAAATATCCCCAGGGCTTCGCGCCTGGCGACGTACTTGGGACGCTCGATACCGTCATTCTAATTACTGGTGCCATCATAGCGCTGCTTGTGATCGCTTTTAGCGTTTTCATGACGCGCCGCCTGACGCGCCCGCTCGTCTCACTTACCGCCGCCGCAGAGCAGATGAAAGGCGGCGATTACTCTCAACGTGTCGATACTCCCCAGACTAGAGATGAAATTGGCACGCTGGCCCAGACCTTCAACGACATGGCAGGCAAGATCGAAACCGACGTGACCGAACTGCGCCGCCAGGATCAACTGCGCCGCGACATGATCGCCAACATCGCTCACGACCTCGTTACTCCTCTGACAGCCATCCAGGGTTTCAGCGAGGCCATCGCCGAC
>DASTKD010000700.1:0-7107 GCA_035716135.1 Ktedonobacteraceae bacterium | reverse complement strand
GGCGCTGGCAGCCAGACCAGGGACGCTCACCAAAATCGCGGATGAGGCTTTCTACCGGTGTGGCCGAACCAGCCGCAGTGAAGGAGATGCCGCGTTCCCGGCATGTTTGAGCGCAGCGATCTACCAGTTCCAGTTCTTCGCGTGTCGAGCGGCGGAACAGCGCCTGTTTTGATAGAGCCAGCCCCTGCTCAAAGAAGACGAGGCGTTGCAGATGAACTTCGCGGATACCGTGTTCGTATGCCAGATCGATCAGACCCGGCAGCTCGGGCAAATTCTCTTTCATGGCGGTGAACCAGAGCGAAACGGCTGGTTTGCTGGCGTTCTGTTCTTTCTGCCGGGTTACAAATGCGCCGGTGTTGCGCCAGATTTTGTCGAAAGCGTCTACGCCGCGTACATGCGCGTACATCTCGCGCGTCGCGCCATCCATCGAGAGGCGGTATTCATCCAGCCCGGCATCGATCAGTTCCTGCCCCTTTTTCGCTGTAAGCGCGATGCCGTTGGAGTTAAAGAGGACATAAGTTCCGCGCTCTTTGAGATAACGCACCATGCGCGGCAGTTCTTTGTTGAGCAGCGGCTCGCCCAGTCCGTGCAGCACCACGCGCTCCAATACAGGGAACTGATCCACGATGTAGCGGAAATTGTCAAAGCTCAAATCGCGGTCATCCTCGCGCGAGAGCAGCGTGCGCGGGCATTGCTGACAAAATTCATTGCACCGGCTGGTCGGCTCGATGTAGATCGAGCGTGGCAGTGTAGAGACGGCGGTAGTGGTCATACAAACTCCTTCATCGTTGCTAAATGGGCGGCGGTAGCAGGCGCAAGAGAAGCGTCTGCGCTCAACAATTGCGCTAAACGCTCCAGTTCTGGCAATTCATCAACATCAAATAGTGTTTCCAGGGTGTTCACCTTCAAACCCTGGCGTTGCACCAGGTCGATAGTCATTTGCAAGACCAGGTTGGTACTCATAGGTATATTCTGGAAAACATCATGCGGCTTTTGCATGGCGAGCAAGTAGTAGCCGCCATCCTCCGCTGGTCCGAGTACCACATCGGCTTCATTGAGTGCGTCTTTTGCTCGCTCTATGGTGTCCCTGCCGATTTGGGGCGAATCGGAGCCGATCAAAATGGTGCGCCGGTAGCCGTGTTCATACGTCCAGCGAAAGGCATGAAGCAGGCGATTACCCAAATCTGTTCCCCGTTGAGGAAAGAAATACATATGTCGGGCGAGCGATGGCGCGAGGCTTTCCATGAATTCCGCGTAGTCAACATCAGCGGGGGTAAAGGCCCAGTGCAGGTCATACGCGGGTTGGACGGCAAACCTGTGAGCCAGGTCGCTGAGAAAGGCGCGATAGAGTTGCGCGGTCTCTTCGTTGCCAAGCACGCGCGCTAAGCGCGTCTTGGTCGTTCCAGGCTGTGGGTAGCGAGCTACAATGACGAGAGCAGTATCAGCCATGCGTCCTCCGCGCGCCTGCATAGCGCAGGGTTATGCTGAGCATATAGTAAGCCGCCTTTATACTGCCCTGGAGCGTGCCTGCAACTTTTGAACGTCCGTGACTGCGCTGGCGATAGTGCAGAGGTACTTCCACGACGCGATACCCCGCGCGCGCCGCTTTGACCACCATTTCGACGGGCCAGCCAAACGTCATTTCGCGCATTTCTAATGATTCTAGCAGGGAACAAGGCAGAGCGCGAAACGAGCCTATATCATGGATACGCGCCCCGAAGCGCAAACGAATCAGGCTGCTCACCAGCCAGTTGCCCAGGCGTGCCTGCGGTGGCACCGCGCCCGCTTCAGCGTTTTTGCTCACCCGCGAACCAATCACGAAGTCCGCGCGTCCTTCCCAGATTGGCTTCAGCATCAAGGTCAGATCTGCTGGATCGTCGCTTCCGTCGCCATCCATAAAAATCACCAGTTTGGCTCCCAGCTCGCAAGCCTTTTTGAAGCCGCTCAGGCAGGCGCGGCCATAGCCGCGTTGTGGTTCATTCACTACGACGGCTCCCGCGCATTGAGCGACGCTGGCGGTTGCATCGGTACTCCCATTATCAACCACAATCACCCAACGGGCAAAAGTCTGGGGAATCTCTGTGAGCAATTGGCGGAGCGCGTCTTCTTCATTGAGGGCCGGGATAACGATAGCTATATTCTCGAACATGCTCTAAGACTGTAACTCCTCTACGAATTTCCCTGTTAGTGGCACATGGACTTTGCCAGTCATATGTCACTACACTATCCTACCACGATGAAGTAGGGAGGATATTTTCAGGATACGCAGTGAAGAGTATGCAAGTTTCATTGGTCTCGCTCATCGGGTAGTTATAGTAGCCAGAAATTCACAGCAGGCTACTGTCGTAGCATGGCCCAGATACGCAATCTGCTACCGGGCGCTTCACCGTCGCTGACCACATGGAAGCCATATCGTTCATAAAAAGGCACGTTCACGCTATTCATCGTCTCCAGATAGCACGACATGCCCTCCACTTTAGCACGCGCCAGTACCGGCTGTATGAGCAGTCCACCGTATCCTCGCCCCTGGTGCGCCGGTTCAACACCCAGCGCCCACAGGTACCAGTGCGCCTGCGGAGCCGCGTGCGCATGAATCTCTTCCAGATAATGCGCAACTCGCAAATACCGTCGCAATCCTGCTAATCTCATGCCAATCGGCGGGTTGCGCCATCCAATTCTCGCCAGCCGGAGAAAGGCGGGATTGGTTTCGCCCGGAGGAAGCCAGCAGGCCACGCCATCCAACGCCGGAGTTGTATGTACTTCGCCGTAGGTTAGGCAGTAACGCACCACAATGATAAATAATGAGGGCAGCCAGCGCGCGCGCCGGTCCTCAACCGGCATGAGGTACTGCATCATCGGGTCGTTGTGAAAGGCGCGCGCCAGCACTGCGGCAGCGCTCCGAGCCTGATTTGACGGGAGACGTATGATTTCTGAAGAAGCGTGCATAACGATCTAGCCTCTCGTTGTTGCTTGCATGGATAGTCGCCATGTTATGCATCATTATACAATCTTCCAGATCAGCTTATGACCCAAATACCAGATAGGAGAAATCGCCCCATCCCTAATGAATATTCCCGGTCAAGACCAGTCATCCCCTGTCATTCCTTGCAGGCGACCGCCTGAGGAGGTCTTGAAGAATCTGCGCTTGCTCACGAGAGATTCTTCGCTGCGCTCAGAATGACAGGCCCGATCTTGGTCGGGAATATTCATCAAATAGTGTGGTGCCTACACGGTTCCTGTGCAGTACGCGGGTAACGCTCCTGTAAAACTAGTGGGGTGAATCAGTTGCGCCAGGCATTGTAGCCCTTCGACGAGGCGCGGCCCGGCCTGCTGCGTGATGTTCACGTTGATGCGATACACATGGTTCATTTTGACGGCGGCGATGCCTCCCCAGTTGGGTCGCTTATAGACCTGCGCGGGATTGCCGCCGAAAGATGGGTCTTCCGTCAGGATGATGTACCGGGGATTGGCAGAGATAATCGCCTCATCCGTCACCTGCGGATAGCCGCCATTATTGGTGTCGCTGTGAAAGATGTTGACCCCGTTGGCATCCTGCAACAATTCATCACCATAGGAGCCGCCGCCGAAGACATAGGGTTTGCCGGGCGCGCTATCGTCGATTTCCATCAACACGCCGGGCGCGGTCGTGCCTGCTACGGCTTTCTTGATGGCATTAATCTGGCGCTGAAGCTGATTTACCACGCCTTGAGCCGTGCTTTGTGTGAAGGTCAGACGGCCAACCACCAGGATTTGCTGGAGTACCTGCTCCAGGTTGGCGATGGGGAGATCAACGACGCGCAAGCCCAGGCTGCGTAGTTGCTGGTCGTACTGTTTGGTCAGGCCACCATAGCTGAGTACCAGGTCGGGCTTTAGAATCTCGATCTGCTCGATATTGTACTTGCCGTTGACATCAGACACCTTAGGCAGCTTTGCCAGCGCAGGCGGATAGGACGTGTAATAGTCCACCCCCACCACGCGATTTTGCAGGTTCAATGCCCCCAGAATTTCGCTAGAACTGGGAACCAGCGAAATGATACGCTGCGGCGCGGTGGCCGGGAAGACTACGGGCGTACCGTAGTAGTCGTACACGGGCGCCTGGGTCGGCGATGGCTGTGCGCCAGTCGTGGTGGCTGTACTTTGCCCGCAGGCAGCCAGCAGCACGAACAGCGTGAGCAGCAAGATGAGAGAGAGACGATGTGGTGAGACACGGGAGAACATCGGGTTGTAACCTCCATGTTATTACAACGCTCGTTGTCTCCTTGCGTGCAATGGAGGTCAACCTGAAACAGGTACAGACGCGATGGGTGAAGCGCGAAGGCGCGCCCCACGCAGGTCGGTGATGTTCCGGCAGCCCGCTCCTCTTACGCGAAGGATTGTGAGCATACTTCACCGGGCAGGTCTCCTGACTTCTGGCTACTAACGCCGCTCATCTTGCCTTCCCATTCGTTCACGAACAGTGGCATGATCTCTTCATCCAGAAGAGGATGAGCTGCTCACCAGTTACAGTAGCGCGTGAGACTGCGCCGGAATCGCACCGGCTTCCCTATTCTGCCTGTATCCACAGGCCACCCGATGAGAAACAATAGTAGATGACAGTAGTATATGCATTGTATGGATGGGATGTCAAATATTACTCCTCTTTCTCACTTACCCCGGCCTCGGCGAATGTCGCCATCTCGTTATGCGTGTGGAGCGCGGCCTCGACGATACTCATGGCGAGAACGGCTCCCGTGCCTTCGCCGAGTCGCAGTTGGAGGTCGAGGAGTGGCGCGAGTTTCATATGTTCAAGCATCAGCCGGTGTCCCTGTTCGACCGAAGTATGCCCGGCAAGGAGATAGTCACGAATGGCCGGATTCATCTCGACTGCCAGCAGAGCCGCCGCGCCGGAGATCAGCCCGTCGATCACGATTGGAACGCGGCGCGCGGCGGCAGCGATGATGACGCCGACCAGTCCGGCGATCTCCAGCCCTCCTACTTTCATCAATACGTCAAAAGGGTCCTGTGGGTCGGGCCTGTTATGCTCAAGCGCGCTTTCAATTACCGCAATTTTATGCGCCAACTGTTCGTCATTGATGCCCGTGCCGCGCCCGGTAACAAGCGTGACCGGCTTTCTCAGCAGCGCGGCGGCGATGGCGCTTGACGATGTGGTGTTGCCGATGCCCATATCTCCGGTCGCCACGAGATCGATACCCTGCTCAAATTGTGCTTCAAAGACATCCATGCCGACCGTAATGGCCTCGACCATTTGCGCCTGCGTCATGGCTGGCCCTTTTGCCATGTTAGCCGTCCCATAGGCTACTTTGCGCGAGAGCAAATTCGGGTGAGCTATATCAGCAGCCACGCCAATATCAACGATGACTACTTGCGCCCCGGCATAATGCGCCAGCGCGTTGATGGCCGCTCCCCCGCGCAGAAAATTGTAGACCATTTGAGGCGTTACCTCGGATGGGTATGCGCTCACTCCTTCAGCCGTGACGCCATGATCGCCTGCCATCACGATCACTGCTTTGCGCTCGATCTTTGGTAGTGACTGCACGGTGATACCCGCGACTTGCACAGCGATATCTTCGAGCCTTCCCAGACTGCCCGCCGGTTTGGTCAACTCTTGCTGGCGCATTCGAGCCGCTTCCATTGCATCATGATCGAGGGGTGTTATGCTGGCTAGCATGTTCAGTATTTTCTGCATGTGGCTATCCTTCGTTTCATCTGTCATCCTGAGCGAAGCGAAGGATCTCTGAATCCCTCGAGCCAGACCCTTCGCTTCGCTCAGGGTGACAACCATAGACCAGTCTGGTTCGTTACAATTCATTATGACATAAGTGCATTCTATAATGGCACAGCAATCCGAGTCCAATGGAGGGAGAGTATCGTGGCGAGAAGCACAAAGCGTTTCTGGTTGGTGCGTCATGGCCTGACTAAGTGGAACGTGCAGAAACGTTTCATGGGACAGACAGATATTCCGCTTTCAGCGCGGGGGCGCGTTCAGGCGCAGTGGCTGGCGCGACAACTGCGTCACCGGGAGATAGCCGCGATTTATGCGAGTGACCTGGCGAGGGCGTGCGAAACGGCTCAAATCATCGCCGCGCAAAGGACGCCTGAACTTCCTGTGCATGTCTCGCAGGCGTGGCGTGAATTGAACTTTGGCGCATGGGAGGGCTTGACCTATACGCAGATTGCCGCGCAATATGAAGATCAATTAGACTTTTTTAGCGATCCTGCACGTAACGCGCCGCCAGGAGGAGAGTCCCCGGCACATTTGTTGCGGCGCGTGCGAGCAGAACTTCTATCTATCGCGCAAAACCTGGACTGGACAGCTCACGGGGATATAGTGATCGTGAGCCATTCGGGGGCGTTACGCATGTTGTTGTGCGATTTGCTGGGCATACCCCTTGAACGCCAGTGGCAATTGCGCATCGATGCCGGCTCGCTGAGCGCGCTGGATGTCTCGTTGAGACACGAAGCGGAAACATTGCTGGTGACGCTTGTTTTGCTCAACGCGCACCAGCTAACCACCCGTTTTTAATGAAAGACATAATTATATGGATATGAAGCAAATTGCATCGAACCAGTACCGTGAATTCGTGGCCGCGCTGCGCTTCCTCTCAGTGCTGCCCGTGCCAGGGAGTGCTTTGCTGTTCGATAAGGATGAGACCGCGCCACGTCTCATAATTGGCTGTGAATACTTCCCGGTGGTGGGTTTGCTGCTGGCCTTGCTGCTCTGGCTGCTTGTGCTACTATTCTCCCGGCTGATTCCCCAGATTGCTCTGGCGGCATTACTGCTAGTCGCGCTGGCCATGCTCACAGGAGGATTGCATCTTGACGGCTTGATGGACACCTGTGATGGATTGTTTGGCGGCAGGACGCGCGAACGCAAACTGGAGATCATGCGCGATAGTCGCGTCGGCAGTTTCGGCGTGCTTGGCGCGTTATGCGTTCTGCTGCTCAAATTCGCGCTGCTTGCCAGCATCCCTGTACCATCGCTGCCAACGGCTCTGCTACTCATACTTCCTGTGGCTCGCTGGTCAATGGTGCTTGCGCTGTACGTTTTCCCTCCAGCCTGTCCTACAGGTCTAGGTGCAGCATACCATCACGCGATAACAACCCGGC
>DASTKD010000699.1:0-3681 GCA_035716135.1 Ktedonobacteraceae bacterium | reverse complement strand
CTCTATTTTCCGCCCGACCCGGCCAGCCAGCGCGCCTCGACTATCGGCGGTAACGTCTCCGAAAACTCGGGCGGGCCGCATTGCTTCAAATATGGCGTTATGACCAACTATGTGACGGGTATGCAGGTGGTTTTGGCAGATGGTCGTATCGTACAGGTGGGTGGACGCGCGCTCGATTATCCCGAATACGATTTCTGCGGCGTGCTGACCGGCAGCGAAGGTATGCTGGTCTTAATGACCGCTATCAACGCGCGGTTAGTGCGCAATCCGCCGGGCATCAAAACCATGCTGGCGGTCTTCGATTCGGTCGAGCAGGCGGGTATCGCTACCTCGGCGGTCATCGCGGCAGGGCTGATTCCGGCCACGATGGAGATGATGGACCAGAAGATTATCGCCATCGTCGAAGCGTGGCTACATATAGGGTTGCCGACAGAGGCCGCTGCTATGCTGATTATTGAGGTTGATGGCTATCCCGCCAGCCTGGATAAGCAGATCGAGGAAGTCGCCAGCATATTGCGCGATAATGGCGGGCATGACCTGCGCGTGGCTGCCAGCGAGGAGGAACGCAACCAGATATGGCTGGCTCGTAAAAGCGCAGCCGGAGCCATCGCCCGTCTCGCGCCCGCTCACTACACTGTGGATATTACCGTGCCGCGCAGCCGCCTGACCGAAACGCTGCTCGAAGTCAACGAAATCTGCGAGCGCTACAATCTGCCCGTCGGCCACGTCTTCCACGCGGGCGACGGCAACCTGCACCCCCTCATTCTCATTCCCGACGCGCAGGACGAAGCGTACATGCAGCGCGTGCGCGACGCCGGGCGCGATATGGTCGCAGTAGCCGTGCGCAAAGACGGCAGCCTGAGCGGCGAACACGGCGTCGGCATCGAGAAACGCGCCTTCATGTCCCTCATGTTCAACGAAACCGAACTCTCCGCCATGCTCGACATCAAGCATGTTTTTGACCCGCATAATTTATTCAACCCCGGCAAAATATTTCCCGCAACGTCACAAACTGGCGAGGTACGACAAAAATCTGCTGCAACACTTGACACGAGCGCGATAAATCTGGCTCCTGCTACAACTGAAGAGGCCGCGCAAACGCTGGTTGCATGTACGAATGTTGGACAAAAGGTGCAGATTACAGGGAAAGCCATGAAAGAGGACGAGGGGGCAGACGCCACGAATCGCGTCCCTGATGAATTGACCTGTCATTCTGAGCGAAGCGAAGAATCTCATCCGCCACGAGAGATTCTTCGCTTCGCTCAGAATGACAGGGCTGATTTTGATCGTCAAAAATCAGTAGAAAAGAACCTGTCAACCAGCAGCTTACGCGGCATTAAAACATATGCGCCGGACGATCTGTACATTACGGTCGGAGCAGGAACACCGCTTGCCGACGTACAGGCTTTCCTGGCGGAGCATAACAGATTCGTGCCGCTCGCTAGCCCCTGGCAGGGTACAACCATAGGCGGCTTGATTGCTACCAATATGAACGCGCCCCTGCGAATGCGCTACGGAGCGATACGCGACCTGGTGTTAAGTGTAACGGTCGCGCTGCCCGATGGACGTGTAATACGCGCCGGGCGACCAGTCATGAAAAATGTGGCAGGCTTTGATCTTGTCAAACTGTTCGTTGGCTCTCACGGCACACTCGGATTGATTACCGAAGCTACACTCAAATACGCAGTCCAGCCACGCGCGCGGCGCACCCTTTTTCTGCCCATCAATGATTTGCGCGAAGGGCTACTGCAAGCAAGACAATTGCTCCCCTCATCGCTGGTGGCTTCGGCTATCGCGCTCTGCAATCGTTGCGATATACCCGGTGTTCCGAACAGTCCTTACACACTCATCTATACCGCCGAGGGCATGGAAGAAGATGTACAGGCAGAACTGGCTCAGGCACGCGCCATCATCCAACAGGCAAACGGGCCAGAACCCATCGAAATCGCGGATGTAACAGGTACCGATGTATGGTGCAATTTACTGAGACAGAACAGCGATAGTGTACAGGTGCGCGTGGGCTTACCAGCGCGTGATGTACCTGTATACACCAACGATCAATCATCTGTATTGAATACGGGCGCGTTCTTTGTGGATTTCGCTAATGGCTTTGTGTATGCGACTTTGCCAGCGCAAGATAGCAAGGCTATAGAGATGCTGCGTACACCAGCGTTACAGGCAGGTGGTTATGCTGTGGTGACGCATGTGCCTGAAGGATGGCAGGGGATAGTGGATAGATGGGGGTATATGCCTGAGACGGGGGAGTTGATGAAAAAGCTGAAGGCGTGGTGGGATGCGGGTGGGATTTTGGGTGACATAATACACTGAAGAATTGAAACTTAGCTTACAAAACCCTCACAATCCGCCTCTCACCTGGCCTCAGAAGAAATTTAAAAGCCACTGACAGCAAAGTTGACAGCAAGAAACACGTTTCTTGCTCAGGCACAAAACACGTAATTTACTCATTTGTTGCATTTTTAGCCATAGTTGTGTTATCTTAATTTTATGCATGAGCATTAGTCAATAAAAATATGCGGGGAAAACTCTGTGGCAGACAACTACATAAAGAACAATGCTGATAGAATGTTAGAGCTTTTGAAGGGGGGGCCAAGTGACCTTATTAGGGCGGCTGAAATTGGTTGTGACACACTCAATAGCATATATGATGACGATGAATTCAAAGCGCATATAAACAGACTCTCAGGAAGACCATTTATAGATGATTCGGAAAGCGTAGCCTGGGCAGGTGATGTGGAAGCTATAAAATGGACATCCCGTCGGTGGGAACCTGGTTTATTAAGCGAATTCCCATTTTTCTTAAATCAAGTGAGGAAGGTGATGCTCGATCATAAAATTGAGCCTGGACTCGTAGATGATATCTGTCGACAAGCCGAGGAATTACGACAAACCGGAGGTAAATGGACTGGTGATGTTCGCACTTTTTTCGCTATTATTAGGCATACTGCTGATGAGATTTGTCGTCTGAGAGAGGTTATAGAGGAAAACCCAGAGAATGAAGCAATTCTTAACGATGCAAGGAACAAACTGCTCAATGCTGTATACGTGATGGCAGGGATAACTTGCATCTCATCTACCACTTTCGCTCTTCTTAATCCCGACTTTCGTAACTTTATCATAGCACTTGCTAATGCGCTGGCTAGTACGTATTTTAGTTTAGCTGCGCAATCTTCCCCCATTCCCCGGAATACACCTAATTATCAGGCTAAACGTAAATTACAACGCGGAGTTTATATTTCTATCATATTGGCGCTTCTGGTTCTGTTAAGTTCTATTATTATTTACCTCAGATTTACTTCTATACACACATCTCATCCTATTCCAACTGCCTCAGCGGTAGGCTCTTCGGAACCCCATCCTCTTTCCTTTGATAAAGATTTCTATGGATACTTCTATGTTAATCCTAACGGTAGCAGTAATGGTACGTTTGATAGAACTTCTTCAAGCCCTTCTGTTATCACAGAATCATTCTCTGTCATTGATTTTAACCCAAACTCAGGGAAAATGTGCAGCAATACGATAGTAAATACTCGTACAAAGCCTTTCACAGATGTCTATAACTCTAACGGGCGTTGCGAGCTTATACCTGTGGAAAGTGGCAGTGACACTCAGGCTTTTCAGGCTGGTGTCGGCAATCTCCAATATTTTGAGGCAGTCTTTCTC
>DASTKD010000698.1:0-7817 GCA_035716135.1 Ktedonobacteraceae bacterium | reverse complement strand
CCTTGCGGTCGCCTTGCCGGTCCCCTCCTTGCGGTCGCCTTGCCGGTCCCCTCCTTGCGGTCGCCTTGCCGGTCCCCTCCTTGCGGTCGCCTTGCCGGTCCCCTCCTTGCGGTCGCCTTTGGGACTCTCTGGACGCCTCTTTTTCCCAGTATCTCTACATGTGTCAGGAGCAGAGGCTCTCGCCCTGGGTGTTGCTACCATCGGAAGCAATAACCGACGCCGCGCACGGTTTGGATCAATTTGGGGTTGGCGGGGTCTTCCTCGAGCTTTTCGCGTAGCCAGCGCACATGCACATCGACGGTGCGCGTATCGCCCACGTAGTCGTAGCCCCACACGTTTTGCAGCAACTGGTCGCGTGTCAGCACGGTGCCGCGATTACGCGCCAGGTAGACCAGGAGATCAAATTGTTTGGGTTGCAGTTCGAGTTCCTTGCCCCGGCTATGAACGCGCCGCCCGGCCAGGTCAATACGCAATGGCCCGGCGACCAGTTCGCGCCCCGGTCGTCTGGATTGTGAGGTCTCATCAGACCCATTCTGTGTATTCCCGTCTTCCTGCGCGGGATTGGCGCGTCGTAATAGAGCGCGTACTCGCGCCAGTAGTTCGCGCCTGCCAAAGGGTTTGGTCACATAATCGTCCGCGCCGACTTCCAATCCCACCACCTTGTCTATTTCGTCGCCTTTGGCGGTCAGCATAATGATGGGCGTGGTGGTGGTCGCGCCCTCGCGCCGTAGCTGGCGACAGACTTCCAACCCGTCCATTTCGGGCAACATAATGTCGAGGATAATCAGGTCGGGCGCTTCACGGCGGGCAACCTCCAGTCCGCTAGCGCCATCCGCCGCCGTTATCACCCGGTAGCCAGCCTGCTCCAGGTTATAGGCAATCGTCTCTACCAGCACCGCCTCGTCGTCCACGACCAGTATTTTACGCCCCACGGATAGCCTCCATTTTACTATTAACCAAAGCGCCCGCTTATATAATCCTCGGTTTCTTTTTGGCGCGGGTGTTCAAAGAGTTCGACGGTTGGCGCGTATTCGATCAGTTTGCCACTGAGGAAAAAGCCCGTGTATTGCGACACACGCGCGGCCTGCTGCATATTGTGCGTCACAATCACGATGGTGTAATCTCTGGCTAATTCAACGATCAATTCCTCTATTTTCAGCGTGGCGATGGGGTCGAGCGCGGAGGCCGGTTCGTCCATCAACAGCACTTCGGGGTTGACCGCGATGGCGCGCGCGATACACAGGCGTTGCTGTTGCCCGCCCGAAAGCCCCAGGGCCGAGCTTTTCAAACGATCTTTGACCTCATCCCACAGAGCAGCCCCACGCAGGCTCGCCTCGACGCGCTCCTCGATATACTTTGCCGGCTTGCCCTGAACGCGCAGGCCGTAAGCAACGTTATCAAAGATCGATTTGGGGAAAGGATTGGGACGCTGGAAAACCATACCGACGCGCTGGCGCAGAAAAACTACGTCCAGCGCTTTCGCGTAGATATTGCTGCCATCTATGACGGCCTCGCCCTCTGTGCGCGTACCGGGAATGAGATCGTTCATGCGATTGAGCGTGCGCAAAAACGTTGATTTTCCGCAGCCCGATGGCCCGATGAGAGCCGTCACCTGCTTCTCGCGTATGGGTAGAGAAACATCGAAAAGCGCCTGTTTGGAGCCATACCAGAAATTAGTGCGACGGACATCTATCTTTATTCCGGCAGTGTGGTTGATCTGCGCGGCATTTTCCGTTACGGCAACCCTGCGTATACCAGGTTTGCCAGGCATTCCGGGAATGGGCGTAATTTCGATCTCTAGCTCCTCTTCCGGCTGATCCGATTTATTGATACGGGTATCCATACAATCTCCTGTTGTGCCAGGTGTCATCTATCCCATGCCCTCCCTTCCACTCCATTTGACACTGCTTATTATATGTCATTTCATAGCAGCGGGTACTCTTTATGTAAAGGGATGGCGGTATCAACAATCAGGCGATCAGCCACCACGATCAGGCGAATGTAACGCCCCGCTAATATCTTGCTAATGAAATAGGGACGCCCTTCAAATGAAATATGGCCGCTCCGCGCAACCTTGCGCGAGAAGATGTTTGCCCCTTCAGGAAGAGTATTGACCCCACTTTCAAACGATTCTGTTGAAGCATTCATAATTTTTATCCTCTACGCAGCCGTTACCCTGCGTTCGATGGCGCGCCCGATGGCTCGCGCGCCGAGATTGATCAACAGCAAGATGACGATAAGAATGGCCGCCGCGCCCGCCGCGATAGCGCTGGCCTGGGCGGAAGTCATGCCCGCTGGCGTGTCCTGCGTCTTCAAGTACCAGATGCGCACCGTCAGCGAATCACTGGCAATCAGTGGATTCAGTGTAAATACGCCACTAAAAGGATTGGTAACGCCCATAGTGAAGACAATGGCCGCCGTCTCGCCGATAATCTTGCCAGCCGAGAGAATGATGCCCGTGACGATGCCAGGTAAGGCCGACGGCAAAACGACGGTGCGTATCATGCGCCATTTCGGTGAGCCAAGCGCCAGGCTTCCTTCGCGCAGTTCGCGTGGCACAGCATTCAGCGCGTCCTCAAAAAGGCGCAGGGCAATGGGAAAGTTCAGGCAGAGCAATGTTAATGCTCCCGATAAGCGGCTGATATGGAACTGGAAAAGCGAGGCAAACACGATAAAGCCGAACAAACCCAGCACAATCGAAGGAATACCCGCCAATGTTTCCGCCGCGAAGCGCACAACCGTAATAAACCGCCCCTGGCGCGCGTATTCTACCGTGAAGATCGCGGCAGAGAGCGCGATAGGAATCAAAAGTAGCTCTGTCAGGATGAGAATATAGAAGGTGTTGAATAGCTCGCTGCCTATGCCCAGCTCGGTTGTGCCATAGAAAGCCGGGTCAAGCAGCACAGGCAAGCCATTATGCGCGCTAGCCGTAAAGCCCTGGACGAGCAGGTAGACGATGATCGACAGGAAAAGCGCTCCCACTATCCCGGCAATGAGCCAGATCACGCCCAGAGCAACGCCATTGCGTATATGCAGGCGTCGGATGAGGCGCGGCGTACTCTCTGGCCCGACCGCTTCCGCCAGTTGTTTGACACTCAATTCTGCACCCTCCTGCCAGCGAAGTAACGGCTTACAACAACGAAGAGAAACGAAATGACGAGTAAGACGAAAGCCAGCATCCAGTAGGCTTCGCGTTCAACGCCAAAGGTTTCGGGAAATTCGTTCAAGATGGTCTGTGTGATATTGGCGTTCGGCTGGAAAAATGCCTCTAAACTGAGCAAGGTCTGCGGCAGCCTATCGCTACCGCCCAGCACCATCGCTACTGCCAGCGTCTCTCCAATAGCGCGGGCCAGTCCAAAAACTACCGCCGTCGCCAGCATGGGCAACGCGGCTGGTATGACCGCCCTGGACATCATTTGCCAGCGCGTCGAGCCAAGCGCGAGGCTGGCTTCGCGCACGCTCTGCGGCACCGCCCGCAGCGCATCGATCGAGATGCTGCTGATGGTTGGCACGATCATAACGACCAGCACCAGAATAGCGGCTCCCCAGCCAAAACCACCTGCTGCATTGCCGCCTGTTACGCCAGAGGCCAGTTTTGTCAGGAACGGCACCAGCACAACCAGGCCAATAAAGCCAATCACCACCGAGGGCATCCCCACAAAAATCTCGAGCAAGGGCTGAAACAGTCTTACGATACGCCGGGGCGCAACCTCGGTAAAGTAAAGCGCGACACCGATGGAAAGTGGCGTGGCAATCAACGCCGCGCAGAAGGTGATAACAAGCGATCCTACAATAAGTCCCGCCGCGCCATACTGCGGCGTATCCGTCAAATTCGCGCCGGGGTCCCAGTTCGTACTGAAAAAGTATCCCCGAAAAGTCGCTCCACCGGGATCAAAAAAGATGCGCAGAGCATTCGCGCCAACGAAGATAAAGACGCTCACAATCACGACAATCAACAGCGCCGCGCACATGAAAAAAATGATTCGCGCAACCTGGTCCGACCTGTATCGTCGCTGCGTTTGCTGCGCACCTATCACGTTTTGCTCCTTTCAAGCTGGGGGGCCGGACGCCCACAAGGGGCGTCCCTACATGCCTGGAGGACCCTACCCCTCCATAGGAAGCTTGACGGACTTGTAGGGGCGGGGTGGAAATGCCGGTGAGCGGCTTCTCCGGCCACCCACCCCTACTGAACATTACTGACCAAGATCGACCATGTCATCCTGAGCGCAGCGAAGGATCTCTCTCCGCACGCAGATCCTTCGCTGCGCTCAGGATGACAGGCGAAGGATGATATGGCCGATCTTGGTCAGTAATGTTCATCAGAATATAATGCGCTCTGTCAAAATTTCGTACAAGCTACGATGGCTGGTGCGCGGCAATGGCGGACTGGGACATACTCTTGATCAAAAGGAACTGGAGTTGGGAAGCGGCTGTCTGGGCATCGTCAGTAGCCATGTAGCTTAGAAAGGCTGCCGCTAGTCCGGTCGCGGAGCCTTTGGTATACATATGTTCGATGTTCCAGAAAATGTAGGTGTTATTCTCTACATTGGTCGATGTGGGCGCGTTGCCATCGATGCTCATGATGTTGAGTTTAGAACCCTCCTGCATTGCAGCGCCGAGCGTGATATAGCCAATCGCGCCGCTGGTCTGCTCCACCGTCTGTGTCACCAGTTGCGTGCTGTCGGCGGTCAGGTTCTTCGACTGGTTCGGACTCTCAGCAGTCCCTTTGAGTACATACTGTTTGAAAGTCGCGCGCGTGCCGGAAGTGGTTGGGCGACTCACTACCACAATGGGCAGGTTTGGTCCGCCAACCTGGTTCCAGTTGGTGGTTTTGCCGGTATAAATGCTCAGAATTTGCGCGCTGGTCAGGCTGGTCACACCAGTCACATCGGGATTCGTCGCCAGCACGAAGACCACAACCGCTACCTGGTGATCCACCAGGTCAGACTGAGTCGAAGCCGCGAAAACATCAGAGTTGCCGATCTGAACCGCGCCGGATTCCGCTTCGCCCAGGCCCGTTTTGCTACCACCGCCCTGCACGGTGATAGTTGCCCCCGAACACTTCGACTGGTATTTCATGGCGACAGCGGTGGCAAGTGGCTGTAAGGCCGTAGAACCGGCAACGGTAATGCTGCCTGAAACGCAGCTAAGCCCCGGCGTCGAAGTATTGCCCCCGCCGTTGGGTGCCGGCGTGCTGCCTGAGTCGGTAGTACCTCCGCAGGCCGAAATAATCATAGTCAACACTACTGCTACTCCCACCAGGAGCGCAAAGCGCGATTGCTTCCGCATAATTCCTCCCGCCCGTTTCCTACGAGCAATGCAAAAGTTTCCGATAGATGACGCGCGACAGGTTCTATTTCCCTGCCACCGTCCTACTCCAACGGTAGCATCGCAGTATTAACTATGCTTAATGGATACGTTAAGTATTGTTAAATCGCGGTTAAATGTTCCTGTGGGATAAGTGTCTATGGAACTTAGCAAAACAGGTCTACTTCTGATATCTGCTTCCACAGATATTCCTCGAACAGTGCATACAGCAGCAGCGACACCTCTACTATCGCATCACTGGCGGTTTCACATGACTAAAGGTGTTCCGACGAGAGGCGCACTTGTACGATGATAGGACTGAGCCGACCGCGCGAGATCGCCAGCGTGACGAGCGGACAGGTCAGTATCCACCGCCATTGTCCACGCGACCCTTTTTCTTTCATAAAGAGGTTGAATCTCTTGAAAGCCCATTGTGTCACGACAGGCGACTCATTGAGACGCGCTTCCCCTTGCAAGCTGTTGAGTTTGCCTTGCAAGTCGGCGTCAAGCTCTTGTTTGATTGGCTGAAACTGTTTGTCAGCATAGGAGACGTTCAGCACAAGCATATCCACGCCGCGACCTACAATTTTGACTTCTGACATAGGCATCACCCCTTTCAATGAAAAAGGATAGCCCTTCCGGTAGGCTATCCTTGACCACAAACGAAGAAAAGAGTAATATTTTGCAGTTCTAAAACTCAACAATGGTAGGCTCTTGCTCAATATAAAGGGAAAGCGACAATGTGGACAGACCTGATAATCAAGCTGCAAACGCTGGACGATATGGCTAAGGAAATTCAAAAGCCTGGTATTTTTTCTGGACAAAAACCATCAGAAGAAGAAATTGAAACTTTTCGAGCTGAGTATCAGGAGTGGTATACTACCTGTTTGTCTCTATTGGAAAGTGAACTAAAAATCCGGTTTGAAAATATATATGCGACATACGCCAAGATATTTATTCTTCGTCCTACCGACTTTCATAAAGCGGGAGAGAGATATGGCCCTAGAATCACATACTCAACAAGCCAATTCAAGTACCCATACTCAACACATTTTAAAAGAGCCGTATATGATCATAATTTAATACTGCTTCAAGCAAGTAAGGTACAAGAAATACCAACATTGAGAACACAAAAGGAAGCCATTGAGATTATCAAAAACATAGCAGCGAATTTTCATCTCTTTGTCCATTATGTAAATACGAGACATGATGGACGCCCTCCTTTCCTCCTTATTAAGGATGAATTTGATGTGCAGGACATATTTCATGGCCTGCTACGATTATTTTTCAAAGACATTCGTCCAGAAGAAGGAACTCCAAGCCACGCAGGCAAAAACAGTCGCATTGATTTTTTCCTAACGCAGGAGCAAATTGTGGTAGAAATTAAGAAAACAAGAGATAACCTAAAAAACAAAGAAGTAGGCCAAGAATTAACTCAGGATATTATCTATTATCGCAAACATCGGGGATATAACACTTTTATTGGTTTCGTATATGACCCAGATAAGCACATAAAAAATCCCGATGGGCTTGTAAGCGATCTACAACAAACTCTCAAGGATATGAAGATAATCATCATCATCAATCAGGGCTAACAGAACTAAAAGAGAGTGTATTTAGAGAGGCGCGGTTTACCTGGGTCGCGCCTTTTAAGTTCTTTTGCTTACACGGCTGCTTGATGGAAAATAGCTTATACTCTATCAAGAAAATTTAATAAAATTACCAGGTCTGAATGGAGAGAAATCTATGCCAAATTTTCTACAATTTCTATTTAACCCAACTTGGCTGAGTACTATTATTGGTATTCTTGTGACCATTTTTGTTGCCCTTGTCATCTATCAACTTCAGCGCAACCGAAAAAAATTAGCTTATAAAATCATTTCTAATACGCCGATATTTAGCATCCATAACGAAGTTAGTGGTAGGATGAAGGTTCTTTTTGATGATAAGCCTGTCAAAGATGCGCGCATTGTGGTTTTGAAAATCTGGAACTCAGGTAATATGCCCATTAGATCAGATGACTTTGATAAGAATAATCCTGTTAAGCTAAAATTTGGAAACAGAATCAGTACAATTAATAGAAGCATAGCAGATATATTAGACTTTGACGTATTAGACGCAGTACCAGATACAATCAAATCAAGAATTACCTTGAAGAAGTCCCAAGGAGAACTGTTTTTAGAGCCACTCTTACTAAACAGCAAAGACTCTATGACATTGAAAGTAGTATTAACCGGTTCAGATGGAGAAGTATCTGTGGATGCACGAATCGCGGGAGTGAACCAAATTCGAGCCGATAACAAGTTTGAATTTTCTGGCAAAATGCGAGTTATTCCACAAATTCTTCCTGGAATAACCTTTTCATTAATTGTTTGTTTGATTCTGACCATATTCACTTACTTTACTGACAAAACATTTTGGAATGACTTACCTCAGGCACTAATAGTTTTGCCTATATTTTTTTTATTCTTGAACATGTTCTTCAACCTGTTCAAGAGCGTTTTTTCTAA
>DASTKD010000697.1:0-2709 GCA_035716135.1 Ktedonobacteraceae bacterium | reverse complement strand
AGGTAGCGCACGACTTCGCCATTTTGAATGACGCCGTCATGCAGTAATTTGACAGCCATGCGTTCGGCGCGGCGAATGATGGTGCGCGCGAGGTCAAGCGCGGCCCCGTCCAGCGAGTCGCCGGGGATGATAAATTTGTTGGGGATTTCGACCTCTTTTTTGAGCGTGTTTTCGACCTGTTCGAGGCGCTGCACATGCTCAATCGTCATGCGCAGACCCATTTTTTCGTAGTTTTCGGGCGGCGTCGCCAGTTCGCCCATTAAAAGATACAATTCTTGCTGTACCGCGTAGATGATTTGTTTGACTTTAGCGTCGGTCGCCATAGCGCGCGCCAGCCCCAACGCGGAGGTTGCCTCATCCACGGTGCCGAATGTATCGGGACGCGGATCGTACTTGGGAACGCGCTGCTTGCCCAGCAGCCCCGTATAGCCGGTATCACCGGTGCCAGTTGTTACCTTTGCCATTGGAATATCCTCTTCTCGTTTATGTCATGTGGTAGCGGTAGGCTTTGCTAACGCGCCGCCAGTCCAGTTCTTTGCCGCGCACCGGGCGTTCCTCGTTGAGTGGTTCCAGGTGTTTCGAGGAGAGGAAACGCCGTCGCAGGTTTGACAGATCGATCTGCTCGTCGGGCGGGAAGAAGGCGCGATAAAGCAGAGCAGCCTCGGCCAGTGTGAGTATACCATCTCCGGCGGACGGTTCGCGCACGATGCTGATAGGGCGCGTATCCCTATCTCTGGTCGAGCGGCCAGCGAGGTTGAGATTCCACCACTCGTCGCCACTGGCCTGGCTCATAGAACCCATGTCAGAGAGAAAGCCCAGCACAATTTCCGGGTTGCGCTGGATATGCGAGCGCAGCGTGTGCAGGGCTGCCTCCAGCACGACATGCACCTCGGCGTCCAGTTCGTGCTGGCCTGTTTCGATCTTCTCCACCGATTTCCAGCCCACGCGCAGGCTTGGCACGGGGTGCGTATGCAGGTTGGGGCGCAATTCATCACGATTGGCGCGCAACAAAACGCTATGAATCAGCGAGACCGACGCGCCCTGTTCCGTACTGCCCCATACATACACCTGCTGCTCCTGCCAGCCCGCTTTCAATTGAAAGAGGGCAGCCTCGTCCGGCCACATCAACACCGCCTCGACTGTCCGATCAACGGCATCCGTTACCGACTCCGTGCCTAACACCAGGCGCATAGGTGGCCCCCAGGGGCTATCGCGCAGCAACACCCACAAAGACCAATCGCGGATGGCAAAAACTACCACCCCCGCCGTCACAATCAAACGGCGTGGTGTAACGTCGCGGGCGGGTTGCGCCGCAATTGTCGTCCTCGAACCAGGAACAGGCGTATTCATATCGGCTGACTCTCGCTTCCACATTATGTTTATGTAGTTATATCGATTGTAACCATTCTAACGCAAGTTCGCAAGCCCATTGCAAGGTTTCTCCAGGGCTTCTCAAAAGTCGCTCGTGTGGAGCATGGCGACCGCAAGGGTCGCCACTACTATACCCGAAAACAGGTATCAGGCGTCGTATAGTAGTGGCGACCCTTGCGGTCGCCATGCTCAGCCGCGCACGCATCAGGCTTCTTCCCTCGACTTGTGAGAAGCTCTGACAATACGCCGTGCTGGAAATGTTGTTGGGGTAATTCCATGATATAATAAATCAGCCAGTGGTGCTAAAGGATCAACAGATCGACGAGATAGTAGTTCCACTGGTTCTCCGAACAGGTACACTTGAACAGTTGTTGATTGCTCTCTGCCAGCTGCAAAGGCAGGAAAGGAGATGCCGCACGATGAACGCCGTTGTTCAAGTCACTCGCCACCATTGGTGGGTATTGCTGGTATGAGGAATCCTCGCGCTTCTATTTGGGATCATTGCCCTCGCAGACCCTCTCATTGTCCTGCTCGCCTTCATCTACGTGTTCGCGGTGTATGCCATTCTCGATGGGATCACTACCATTGCCGTATCGTTGCAGGAACGGAGTTCCTTACGTGCCTGGTGGGTGCTGTTGCTCGAAGGCATCATCGGGATTATCTTTGGCATCCTGGTCCTGGTATGGCCTGTAAAGACGGTGCTGGTGCTGCTCTACCTGGTAGCTATCTGGGCGCTGATAAGGGGCGTCCTAGAGATCAGTTCGGCCTTTGTGGTTCCCAGGTCTGCGAAACAGCGATGGGGCATGGGGCTGGCCGGTCTGCTCTCCCTCATCTTCGGTTTGATTCTGATCATTCATCCTGGAGCCGGGCTACTGAGCATTCTGTGGTTGATTGGGGTCTTCGCCATCGTGTTCGGGGTGGCCTTGATCATTTATGCCTTCCAGGTTCGATCACGGGCGTTGGCTCTTGCTCACCAAATGGAAGAACTCCACTAATGTTGATCTGCGCTATTTGATGAGAATCAAAAGGGCATCCCTTGCGAGATGCCCTTTTTATATAATAACTGTCGCTTTATGGCTAGTGAGCAAAAATGAGTCTCAGCCCTCCGGCCAAAGCAGCAGCGAGAATAACTGCCATGAGTTGAAGTAAACGCATTTTGACCAGTTCCGCGCGGGTATCGATGGCAACCGCCTGAGCGCCACTGGACTGACGAACATACTTTTGATTCTGCATATCTTTTTCCCTTTGATACTACGTGAGTACCAATGATTTGTGTGCCTACACTATATAATACGAAGGCACACGTCCTCTGGTTGCATAGACCTATTATACCCCGAA
>DASTKD010000696.1:0-2424 GCA_035716135.1 Ktedonobacteraceae bacterium | reverse complement strand
TGTTGGCTGAGACGTTAGAGAAGGCATAAAGGAGAGAGGAAACGCATGAGCGAACCAGTGTTGGATTACGTGCGCGATCACTGGCAGGGCGAGAACGAGGAGTTTTTTGTGTATCTGACGGACGCCACGTTCCGCAAACACTTCAGGACGTATATGGAAAGCCAGGGGCTGTGCGCCCTCACCTACCTCGAACTTCAGGAGCAGTTCAGGCAGATGGCGCAGCAGCACTTTGAGGCATTTCAGAAGTTTCGCCACCTGGACTACTGGCTAACGTGTGGCGATAGCGCCGTCAGGCTGCAACCGCGCACCTATGAGGTCTATATGCGGATGCGGAGGAATGAAGACCAATGACTATGCAAGGCAAGTCGTTAGACTGAGTTGAATGTGTCCCATTCGATGAGTTCGACATGGGAAAAACTCGTTGACAAATCACATATCTTCGTGTACTATACATGCGTGTGATATAGAGCAGTGAGTTTGCTCAATGCCTCTTATCAAGCAGCGTTCGGGCGTAGCCAAGCGGTAAGGCACCGGTCTTTGGAATCGGCATTCCCTGGTTCGAATCCAGGCGCCCGAGCCGTTTCTTCTGTATTCTGTAGGCAGTAGAGCTTCTACTGCCTCTTTTTGAGAATCCAAGATTTTTCTAAAAAGGTATGTAAATTTCGCTATGAAGATGTATGCGCCCGTAGTGCTGGCGGCAGGTATGGGTACTCGGATGCGTTCAACTTTGCCAAAGGTGTTGCACTCGCTGGCGGGGTTGCCACTAATGGCGCATGTGCTTAATGCCCTCGATGATATTCCCCACGCGACTGCTTTTGCTCCCCTGCTTTCAACCCTCACAAGCCATAAACCGCTGGTTGTGGTTGGTTTTGGCTCTGAACAGGTTGAGCGCGTTTTTGGTGAACAATGTTACTATACGCTTCAAGAGCCGCAGTTGGGTACTGGTCATGCAGTGATGGTGGCCCGAAACGTTATCGATACGCTGGAACCGCAGCCTGAAATCGTGCTGGTGTGCTATGGCGATACGCCACTCATTAGCAGCGAGGTGTTGGCCCGCCTGCTCGTCGAACATGTAGAGCGCGAGGCGACGGTAACATTTCTGACTGCCATCACCGAACAGCCTTCGGATTTTGGGCGCATTGTGCGCGACGAGGCCGGGCAGGCGCGCGCAATCGTGGAAATAAAACGCGCTACAAACGAACAGAAAGCCATCAAAGAGGTCAATTCGGGCGTCTATTGTTTTGAGCGTCGCTGGTTGTGGTCGGCTCTGGAAACCTTACCGAAGAATCCGGCGGGAGAATATTATCTGACCGACCTGGTGAGTATTGCCAGCGCGCAAGGCCGCACGGTCGCAACGGTAACAGGTTCCTTTAGCGAGACTATCGGCATTAATGATCGCGTGCAACTGGCTGAGGCTGAACAGGTGATGCGGCGGCGCGTGCTGGAGCGGCTGATGTACGCGGGCGTGACGATACTCGACCCGGCAACGACCTATATCGACGCGCAGGTTGAAATTGGCGCGGATAGCGTTATTCTTCCTGGCACAATGATTACAGGGAAAACGCGCATCGGCTCCTTCTGCCGCATTGGACCCGGCTGCACGATTGACAATTCCGTGCTTGGCGACAGGTGCGTGGTGCGCAATTCCGCCATGGAAGAGGCAACGCTGGAAGAGGGCGTCTCGATGGGTCCCTACAGTCATTTACGACCTGGGGCGCACCTGGCGCGTAATGTACGTATGGGTAATTTTGGAGAAGTGAAAAATTCATACGTTGGCCCGAACACCGACATGCACCATTTCAGTTACCTCGGCGATGCAACGGTTGGCGAGCATGTGAATATTGGCGCGGGTACGATTACCGTCAACTATGATGGCGTGCGCAAAAACCCTACCACTATTGGTGACGAGGCTTCTATTGGAAGTGATACAATGTTAGTAGCGCCTGTAAAAGTTGGAGAACATGCAACCACAGGAGCGGGCGCTGTTGTGACCCGCGATGTCCCACCCTGGTCAATCGTGGCGGGCGTACCGGCGCGTATCTTGCGTATGAAAGAGCCGCCAGATGTTTCCCAGGACGAGGGCGAAAAAAAGGAGTAATGGGTCCCATGGATGGACCTGGATTAGCAGGACATAGTATGAGTATTGCGGCTCTGTTTATGACGCGCGCCGCAAGCGATTTTCACATTCCTGCATTTGATGGAGAAGCCTGGCTACAGCTTTTCATAATGATTGTAGCCTTAATCCTGTGCGGTATCGCCTCGGCATCTGAAACCGCGTTTACCTCTCTTAGCCGCATAAAACTGAAAAACCTGGTAGAAGAAGGCGATAAGAAAGCGGTTGAGATTGAGCGTATGCTGGCGCAGCCGAACACCTTCCTTTCGACAATCCTCATTGTGAACAGCGTAGCGGTGATTGTTGCTTCC
>DASTKD010000695.1:0-12337 GCA_035716135.1 Ktedonobacteraceae bacterium | reverse complement strand
ATATTTTATTGTTTTTGCATCGCGCCAACTGGATGCGATGTTACTGCTGAACGACATTATGGTAAAAGCATATTTTTCAAGAATGCACGAAGGAGATTTCGCTGGCGGGCTTTGGGAAGAAACTGATTGGCGTGAAATGCGATCTATTGAGGGACTTGATAAAGAAATCATCTCTCTGGTCGGAAAATACTCTGACGAAAGTAGAAAATCAATTTGGTCCCGTGTTGTACAAGCGCACTTTATGCGTTATTTAGAGCCAGAATACAATGCTGCGGTACAACAACTTGTACTTGCGAAAAAACTAACCTATTCTAACCCACGCGGAACCAACCGATTAAATGACGATTGTAAAATCCGTTTATTTGTTTGAGGTGATTGGGTTCAGCATATCTAATGTACGAGTACGCCTACTTTTGGATACTCATCCCAAGTTTGTCCATCGAGTAAACGACCACCAGCTTTCGGAGTCTGACCTCCCCATTGCTTATGAAAGAATGCAACGCCTTCGTTATGGCAGCGATCACGCAGACTACGGACCCAGTCTGGATCACACGGGCGATGTCCATGTCCGCTTTCTCCACCAGTAATAAGCCAGTGGATTCCATCTAAGTGTAGGTTATCTAAAGGGCCAAGCAGAGGCTCAGCACTAATGAAGCGTGTATAAGCCGGTACTTTTCTAAGATGATCTGCTCTCCATGAATATCTATCTAGTTCAATAGAAACTCCTATCCAGATATTTGGCGACCAGGGTAAAGACTGGCCTAGTCGTGCGAGGCGAGGACTACGTTTGGTAAGAATTTGAAAGATGTGCCAGTCTGCTTTATTCATAACCTCAAAGATACGCCGAATATATTCATCTGGTATATCTTTATGAAATAAGTCAGACATAGAGTTTACAAAAATACGTTTGGGTTTACGCCATTGCAATGGTAATTCCAAACGTTCGGGCCAGAGTTTGAGATCGAATCCTTGCTCATAGGGATGATTTGCTACTCCGCGAAAACGCTCTGCAAATGTAAGGGCATAACAATGATCACACCCCGGACTTACTTTTATGCAACCAGTGACAGGATTCCAGGTAGCATTTGTCCATTCAATAGCGGAATTGACGCTCATGATACTTACCTCCGAACATATGTTCTCATCATTAAATTATACTATTCAGTAACTACAAAGTCAAGAAATTGATAGCTCAATGAGAAAAGAGGTATTTCGCAACCTCAAATAAACGCTCATGTATGGTATAATGAAATGCGATATTTTGCCTTACAATCACCTTCATTATCATAGATAACGGCGCGAATCGCGCGCCAGACACGGAGAACCTGTTAGAATGCAAATACTTGGCAAGATGCTGGGCGATCCCAATAAAAAAGAGATCAGAACCATGCAGCCTACTATAGATAAAATTAATGCGCTTGAAGCGGACATGGAGAAGTTGAGCGACGAGCAGTTGGCCGCGAAGACGGGAGAGTTTCGCGCGCAACTCGCGCTTTACCTCAAAGGTGGGCTGGTATTGGAAGATCAACTGCTCAAGATCTTCCGCGATACGCTGGAGGCCGTCGAGCCACTGACCGCGAAGTGTAGCGATGCGCAGTTCCGCGCGGCCATCACGGAGCCGCGCCAGGTGATCGAGCGACGCCGCGACCCGGAGAAAATGTTGCGCGCCAACCTGCAAGACACGCTTTCCGAATGCTTTGAACAAGCCTATGAAAATCTGAACCCTGCTCTCAATACCCTGCGCATTACAGCGGCCATGGATAAGGCCGAGGAAACGCAGGAGTGGCCCGACGAAGCCAAAGATCATGAGAAGGCCACCTTCACCTTGCTCAAAGCCGTTGAACCGGTGCTGGAAGAGATGGACGACGATTACCTGCATGAAGCCTTCGAGCAAGCCTGGACGAAGTTTGAGCAGGCACGAGGCAGCGCGGCCAATAAGGACGATGGCGCGGACGAACGTCTGGAAGCGATGCTGGGCGATGTGCTGCGCGGTTTGCAGGGCGAACTGGTGGCATTGAAAGCCGAAGCCATCGACGAACTTTTGCCCGATGTTGCGCGCAAATATCGCGCGGGAAAAACGCTTGATGATATCCTGCCGGAAGCCTTCGCGGTTGTGCGCGAGACCGGGCGGCGTCTTCTCAAAATGCGCCACTTCGATGTGCAGCTTATCGGCGGCATGGTGCTGCACCAGGGCAAAATCGCCGAGATGAAAACTGGCGAAGGTAAGACGCTGGTAGCGACTTTACCAGCTTACCTGAATGCCCTCACTGGCAAGGGCGTGCATATAGTGACTGTGAACGATTACCTGGCGAAGTTCCACGCCGAATGGATGGGGCAAATCTACCAGTTTCTGGGCCTGACCGTCGGCGTGATCGTCAATGCCGTCGAACCGCTTACAACCCAACGGCGCGCGGCCTACAACGCTGACATCACCTATGGCACCAACAACGAATTTGGCTTCGACTACCTGCGCGACAACATGGTCAACTCGCTCGACCAACTGGTGCAGCGTGACCTGAACTACGCTATCGTTGACGAGGTTGACAACATCCTGATTGACGAGGCGCGCACACCGCTCATCATCTCCGGCCAGGGCCAGGAATCGACCGATCAGTACGCCAAATTCGCGCGCTGGGCTCCGCGCCTGAAAGAAGAAACCGACTACACCATCGAAGAGAAAACGCGCACCGTGATGCTTACCGATGCCGGCATCGAGAAAATCGAACAACTGGCGGGCGTGAAAAACATCTACGAGGCGGAGAACGTGGAACTGACGCGCTACATGGAGAATGCCATCAAAGCGCACGTCATCTTCAAGCTCGACAAAGACTACATCGTCAGGGATGGCGAAGTCGTCATTGTGGACGAATTCACGGGCCGCCAGATGCCCGGACGCCGCTACAGCGAAGGTCTGCACCAGGCAATCGAGGCAAAGGAAGGGGTCAAGGTGCAGCGCGAGAACCATACCCTGGCAACCATCACCTTCCAGAATTTCTTCCGCCTGTATGACAAACTATCGGGCATGACGGGTACCGCGCTGACCGAAGCCGAAGAACTCAACAAAATTTATAAGCTGGATGTTGTAGTCATCCCAACTAACAAACCCATGATCCGCTTAGATCAGGCCGACCTGATCTATCGCACCGCCGAAGGCAAATTCCGGGCGGTCGCGGAGGAGATCCGGGAGTTGCACGAGAAAGGCCAACCGGTGCTGGTTGGCACCACCTCGGTTGAAATTTCCGAACACCTGTCTAATATACTGGAGATGCAGGGCATCCCGCACCACGTCCTGAACGCCAAACAACATGAGCGAGAGGCGCAAATCGTGGCTCAGGCCGGGCGCAGCGGAGCCGTCACCATCGCTACCAATATGGCCGGTCGCGGTACCGACATCCTGCTGGGCGGCAATCCCGCCGGGTACTTCGATAGCATCCTGCGCAAACATGCCGAGCATGTCGATTTCATCCGCGAGATGCCGCTACAGGATGATGCTGATCGAGAGGACAAGGAAGAGGCCATCCAGCAATACATCGCCGATATGTCAGAAGAGGAGCGCAACGAAATTCTCGAGCAAAAGGTACGCGAGTGCGACGAAGACCACAACCGCGTGGTAGAACTGGGCGGTCTGCGCATCATCGGCACCGAGCGCCACGAGTCGCGCCGCATCGACAACCAGTTGCGCGGTCGCGCCGGACGCCAGGGCGACCCCGGCTCATCACGCTTCTACCTGTCGCTGGGAGATGAATTGATGCGCCGTTTCGCCGCTGACCGTGTCTCGAAGGTCATGGAATTCGCGCGTATGGACGAGGATATGCCGCTCGAAAGCGGCCTCGTCTCGCGTTTCATCGAACAGGCGCAGACGCGCGTTGAGGGCTATAACTTCGATGCCCGTAAAAATGTCGTCGAATATGACGACGTGATTGCTAAACAGCGCGAAGTGATCTATGCCGACCGCCGCGCTGTGCTTGAACGTGCTGATTTGCACGAGCGCGTGCTGAGCATGATCCGCGCCGAGGTGCGGCGCATTGTCGATACGTATATCCCTGGCAACATTGTCAACGAGGAAGAGCAACTGGAGCATGTCTTCAATGCCCTGGAAGTCTGGATACACATACCCGACGAAGCTCTACCTGAAAATATTCACGCGGTACGCAAAAACGACCTGCTCAACAAACTGACCGAGCTTATCGCGAACCATTACGAGGAACGCGGCAACCAGCTTGATAAACTGGTTGAGGAGAATCCCGGCCTGGGCATCCCCACCATCCGCGACCTCGAACGCTCGTATACGCTGCAAGTGATCGACCGCCTGTGGATGGATCATATCGACTCGATAGATGTCATACGCAACAGCATTCACTTCCGCTCGATAGCGCAGCGCGACCCGCTCGTCGAATTCAAAAACGAAGCGTTCCGCATGTTCGAGGGTCTGAAAGCAGACATCCAGCATCATATAGTCGATGACCTGCTCAAGCTTTTGCGCGGCAACATCACCATCAAAGTGCAGCAGCCCGCGCCACAGCGCAAAACGCCGCGCAACCTGCGCACCAACGTCGATGATATTGCCAGAGCCAGCGGTCAGGCCAAAAGCGACGGCTCGGATGGAACCGTCCGCCGCCCGGCCGCCGGGTCGCGTCCGAACGGGAACGCGCGACCCGGCGGCGTTCCCCCGGCTCCCCGCCAGGCGCAATCGAATAAGATTGGGCGCAACGACCCCTGCTGGTGTGGCAGCGGCAAAAAATATAAGAAATGTCATGGAGCCTGATGCAGGTCTGTCTGTACTTGTTGGAAAGAAGCGGTTGATTTCCTGTCTACTCGATAGTCATGGCCTGGCGGATCTCAGGCGCTACGCCTGCCTCAACGCGCACGCTGGTGGCGCGTAGGTAGTGGGCGAAGTTTTCGGCGGCCAGGTGTAGCGCGTCCAACAGGTCAGCAGTGGGCGTCACATCTGGCTCCCACCACCAGCGTGTAATCGTCCAGGCACCCTGCTCCAGGCGACCATCCAGCCGTGCCACAAAGCGATCCCCATAGAAAACCGGCAGTACATAATAGCCCCAGCGGCGCTGTGGTTCGGGCTTGTAGACCTCCCAGACGTAATCAAAATCGAAAAGCTGCATCACGCCGCGCCGGTCCCACAGCAGGCTATCCAGCGGACCAACAAAGATGACACGCGGCGCGGGCGCGGGCGCTCCCAGCAGCGGCAGCGCGCTCGTTGGCAGATAGGCAGGCCAGTCCTTCGCGCCGTTTTCGCCGATCCGCACGGGCGTCAGCGTACCCATCTCGACCAGTTCCTGGAACGCCGGCGCGCGCCGGATAGTCGCGCCACAGCCAAACCAGATGGCATACTCTCCGATAGGGCGAATGAGGCCCATGGTCTGGCAGCGCCGGGCCAACATCCAGCGTGTCGACTCGTCCTCATCCTCCACTGGCGGCGCGTTCAAGTATTCCGGGGGAATGACGCGCTCGGCCCGGTCATAGTAATGGCGACCCCCCTGGCGATGGTGGGTCACAATCAGCCCGCGATCCCACAGCGCCCGCAAAATATGCTTGATGCGCTTGGGACCATACCAGGCGCTGTGGTCGGTGAAGTGCGATTGATCGGCAAACTCCAGCGAGGAAAGCGGCCCGCGCGCGTCCAGTTCGGCCAGCGCCGCCGCCACTGCGTCGGCCTGCTCTTCCAGCAGCAGCGGGGTCCACGTTGCGGTGTGGGTGCGCAGCCAGGCGCGCATGGGCCAGTCGCTTACCGGCACCAGACATGCCATCTTGTCCCAGGCGTCATAGATCAACCGGTCGGTGTACGCCGCCTGTTGCCAGTCGTCCACCTGATAGTCCGGTACCCGCGCCTGCAAGACCAGATCAGGGTTGCGCCCCACCGGGTTGAGCGGATCATATTGCACCGTACCCAGGCGCTGAAACACGCCGGACACATCGGTTGGCGTGAAGTGATAGGTGGCTAGAAAGCGCCGGGCTTCGGCGCGTGAAAGGGTCAGCGTCATCTCGTATCCTCCGGTTTGTATGTTTTGCTTTGAGTGTAGCATGAAAAGAGGACAGTCTGCATCCTGTTTTTGTAGCGAAACGCCAGAGGGGAAGATACTTCCTGTATTTGATACATCTCATCATTCTCCATATATAACCATCCACTTATATATTCGCTTACAACCTCTGAAGCTATTTCATGGCTTTTGCGCCCTTTCCATGTTACACTTTGCTTATAGGATGGTCATGATACGGTAAACGATGGGGTTTACGAGCGGGTTGCCATCCGATAGCCCTGAAGTGGGGAAAGGACATCAGTATGAGCGGACAACATATGAGCAATGGTAACGGCAAGCATACAATGAACGGACATAGCGCCTGTAAAAATATTATAGGCGGGCCTTCAGCGACCGAATTAGAAGACGCCTGGCGGGGTAATCTGCGCTGGCGCGGCGTGACGCGCCCCTATAGAGGCGAGGATGTTGTGCGGTTGCGCGGCTCCATTCAGATCGAATATACGCTGGCGCGGCTGGGAGCAGAACGACTCTGGAATATGTTGAATTCCGAGGAATATGTCGCGGCGCTCGGTGCGTTGAGCGGCAATCAGGCGGTTCAGCAGGTCAAAGCCGGATTGAAAGCCGTTTATCTGAGCGGCTGGCAGGTAGCAGCGGACGCCAACCTTGCCGGACAGATGTACCCCGATCAGAGCCTCTATCCGGCCAACAGCGTGCCAAACGTTGTCAAACGCATCAACCAGGCATTTCAACGAGCAGATCAGATTCAAACGTCCGAGGGCAAGGACGATACCTACTGGTTCGCGCCCATCGTGGCCGACGCGGAGGCCGGCTTCGGCGGGCCACTCAACGTCTTCGAGCTGATGAAATCCATGATCGAAGCGGGTGCGGCAGGTGTGCATTTTGAAGATCAGTTGTCCTCAGAGAAAAAGTGCGGCCATATGGGCGGCAAAGTGCTGGTTCCAACGCAGACCGCCATCAAACATCTTGTATCGGCGCGTCTGGCCGCCGATGTGAGCGGCGTCTCCACATTGATTCTCGCGCGCACGGATGCCAATGGAGCGCACTTAATCACCAGCGACATCGACCAGGTAGATCACAAATTCCTCACCGGAGAGCGCACGCCCGAAGGGTTTTATAAGATGCGTGGCGGCTTAGATGCTGCTATCGCTCGTGGCCTATCTTACGCCCCCTATTGCGATCTGATCTGGTGCGAGACCGCCGAACCCAACCTCAAAGAGGCGCGGCGTTTCGCGGACGAGATTCACGAGCGTTTCCCTGGCAAGTTGCTGGCCTACAATTGCTCGCCCTCCTTCAACTGGCGCAAGAAGCTTGACCCTGAAACGATTGCCAGCTTCCAGCATGAACTGGCGAAGATGGGGTATAAGTTCCAGTTTATCACCCTGGCGGGCTTCCATGCCCTCAACTACAGCATGTTCAAACTGGCGAAAGGGTATAGCGAACATGGCATGGCCGCCTACTCCAAACTGCAACAGGCCGAATTCGCGCTTGAGAACTACGGCTACACCGCCACCAAACACCAGCGCGAGGTCGGCACAGGCTACTTTGACGAGGTAGCGCAGGTCATCGCTGGCGGCGAGTCTTCGACAACTGCTCTGGCCGGTTCAACCGAAATGGCGCAATTCCATTGATTACCCTACCTGAACGTTGCCAGCCGAAAATGGTACTATAGTAGAGGGCAAGCATCTCAAATATTGGGACGCTTGCGGCCCAGTCTCCTGTAGGGACAAGGGGCGGGGAAGAGTGGATGAGGGGGCCTTGTGCTTGTCCTCGTCGGGTTTACGTAATCCAGCGAGGCATCATGAAACCCTAACAGAATCATCTTGCGAGGAGGACAAGCACAAGGCCCCACCCATCCCCACATCCACCCCTTGTCCCTACAGGACGGGGGGCGACCTTTCTGGTCATTCCCCTGTTCGGTTATCAACGCCCATCACGAAAGGATCATACAGATGACCACAACTAAACCGTCCCTTGAAAATATTGAATTTACTGGCGAGGTCACGCCGGAGTTTGCCGCGATTTTGACGCCCGAAGCGATGGGCTTTGTCGCTACGCTAGTGCGCGCGTTTCGTGACCGGCGCGAAGAACTGTTGCAGCGGAGAGCGCGGCGACAGGCGGAGATAGACGCGGGAACAATGCCCGACTTCCTGCCTGAAACGGAACACATTCGCAACGCTGATTGGACCATCGCGCCCATACCGGCTGATCTACAGGATCGGCGCGTCGAAATTACGGGACCCTCCGAGCGCAAAATGGTCATCAATGCGCTGAACTCTGGCGCGAAAGTGTTCATGGCCGACTTCGAGGACTCGCTTTCACCCACCTGGGAAAGGGCCGTTTCGGGGCAAATCAACCTGCGCGACGCCGTCAGGCGCACCATTACATTTAGCAATCCTGATGGCAAACAATACGCGCTGAACGAGAAAACCGCGACCCTGCTGGTGCGCCCGCGCGGCTGGCATTTGATTGAAAAGCATGTGCGGATCGACGGCAAGCCTGTCTCCGGGGGCATCTTCGATTTCGGCCTGTACTTCTTCCACAATGTAAACGCGCTGCTTGAGAGAGGTACCGGCCCCTACTTCTACCTGCCCAAGCTGGAAAACCACCTGGAAGCGCGTTTGTGGAACGACATCTTCGTGATGGCGCAAAAAGAACTGGGCATCCCCCAGGGAACCATCAAAGCAACCGTGCTGATCGAGACCATCCTGGCTACCTTTGAGATGGATGAAATCTTATATGAACTGCGCGAGCATTCGTCCGGCCTGAACTGCGGTCGCTGGGACTACATCTTCAGTGCGATCAAGAAGTTTCGCGGGATACCTGATTACATCCTGCCCGACCGCGCCCAGGTCACGATGACCACGCATTTCATGCGCTCGTACTCGCTGCTCGCCATCAAGACCTGTCACAGGCGCAACGCTCACGCCATCGGCGGTATGGCGGCGCAGATTCCGATTAAGAACGACCCGCAGGCCAACGAGGAAGCTCTGGCGAAGGTGCGAGCCGATAAGCACCGCGAAGCCACCGATGGACACGATGGAACCTGGGTTGCCCATCCAGGGCTGGTGGCGATTGCGATGGAAGAATTTGACAGGGTAATGCCTGGCCCCAACCAGATCGACCGCAAGCGTGAAGACGTGCATGTCACGGCTGCCGACCTGCTCAAGATTCCCGATGGGACGATTACCGAGGCTGGCCTGCGCACCAATATCAGTGTCAGCCTGCAATACCTCGAATCGTGGCTGCGCGGCTCTGGCTGCGTCCCCATCAACAATTTGATGGAAGACGCCGCCACCGTCGAAATTTCGCGCGCGCAAATCTGGGAGTGGATTCGCCACCCTGAAGGCGTCCTCGACGATGGGCGCAAAGTAACGGTCGATCTCTTCCACAAGCTGTTGCAAGACGAAATGGCAAAAATCCGTTCAGCCATTGGTGACGCGCAGTTCGCAAAACGCAAATTCGAGACAGCCGCCGAAATCCTGGATTCGATCATTACCAGCGACCAGTTCGTCGAATTTCTGACGCTGCCAGCATACCAATACTTACAATAAATCAGGAAAGCTTTTCCAGGACAACCCTTGCGGTTGTCCTGGAAAAGCTTTCCTGATTTATTTCTACAATTCTCGACTCTTCGACTCCACGATGTTCGTGATGCGCTCGATGAAAGCGGCGAGGGGCGTTGCGCCGAGGTTCTCGTTCGTGCGCAGGCGCACGGAGACGGCGTTGTCCGCCGCTTCCCTGTCGCCGACGACGAGCATATAAGGAATCTTTTGTAACTGGGCATCGCGCACTTTGGCGTTCATACGCTCGCTGCGCGCGTCCACGTCGGCCCGCACACCGGCGGCCTTGAGCGCGGCCTGCACACTATTGGCGTACTCGATGTGACGGTCGGCGATAGGAATGACCATTGCCTGCACAGGAGCCAGCCAGACCGGGAAAGCCCCCGCGTAATGCTCGATCAGCATCGCCATAAAGCGTTCCGTTGAACCCGTGACGGCGCGGTGAATCATAACCGGGCGATGCGGCTGACCATCCTCGCCGATGTACTCGAGTTCAAAGTTGTTCGGCTGGTTGAAGTCAAGCTGCACCGTCGAGCATTGCCAGTCGCGGCCAAGCGCATCTTTGACCATGAAGTCCGTCTTGGGGCCATAGAAAGCCGCTTCGCCGATCATCTCGCGGTACTTGATGCCCTTGTTCTCGACTGCTTCGCGCAATACACGCTCGGCCATCTCCCAGACCTCGTCGCTGCCCGTGTAATCCTCTTTTTTGTTGGGGTCGCGCAGCGAGAGCGAAATCCAGTAGTCCGTCAGGCCATACGTATTGAACACTTCCAGCGTCAGGTCGATGGCGCGATTGAACTCTTCCTGAATCTGGTCGGGACGCATGAAGACGTGCGCGTCGTCCTGCGTCAGGCTGCGCACGCGCGCCAGGCCCGTCAGCGTACCCGCCTTTTCATAGCGATAGAGCGTGGCAAACTCGGCATAACGCACCGGCAGTTCGCGGTAGCTGTGCATCTGCGACTTGTAGAGCGTGATGTGGTGCGGGCAGTTCATCGGCTTGAGAATATACGCCTCATCTTCCGACGCTTCCTGCTCGCCCTGCATAATGGGAAACATGTTTTCGCGGTAGTTGTACCAGTGCTTCGACGTTTTGTACAACTTCACCTTGCCAAGATGTGACGTCCAGACGTGCTGGTAGCCGTATCTCTCCTGCGTTTCGCGTACATACGTCTCCATCAGGTAGCGCAGCATCTCGCCATTGGGCAGGAACAACGGCACGCCGGCTGGTACTTCGTCGCTGATAACGAACAGCTTGAGTTCGCGTCCCAGCTTGCGATGGTCGCGTTTCTGCGCCTCTTCCAGTCGCCACAGGTATTGATCGAGTTCCTCCTGCGTGAACCAGGCCGTGCCATAGATGCGCTGCAACATGGGGCGGTGTTCATCGCCGCGCCAGTAGGCCCCGGCAATCTTCATCAGCTTGACCGGTCCAATCTGGCCCGTGTTCTCCACATGCGGCCCGCGACACAGATCAAGAAACGTATCCTGCGTGTAGATGCCGACTTCGGCATCGGGCAGGTTTTCGATCAGCTCAACCTTGTAATCCTGCCCCTTCGCGCGGAAGTACTCCAACGCCTGCTCGCGCGGCCAGCGATCGCGTATAAAGCGAAACTTGCCCGCGATAATGCGCCGCATCCGCTCCTCAATATCCGGCAAATCTTCGGGCGTCAGGTTGCGCGGCAGATCGAAATCATAGTAGAAACCATCTTCAATAGCTGGCCCGATGGCAAGTTTGGCATCCGGGAAAACCTCCAGCACGGCCTCCGCCATAACGTGCGCGGCGGAGTGACGCATACGCTGAACCGGCGTATAATTGAGCGATTCATCCAGTTCTGCTTCAACCGACATAATAATAGCCTCCTCACTCAGCAAAACGACAATAAAAAAACCTTTCCATCCCTCATCAGGGACGAAAAGGCACATAGACTTTCCGTGGTTCCACCCGTTTTCCGCATCGCCAGTACAGACAAGCCTGCACAATTTCTTACTGGACGAATGCGCTTTGACGACCGCTAACGTGGTCGAAACGTACACCTTGTGATTGGATTGTACAGATGCGATAAATCGCGTTCCTGGTACTATCGATCAATCTCTGACGGTGCAGGCTGGCGAGGGGTACCGGCACTCCTTGCTGGTTGGTGCGCTTTCAGCCGCTGGCGCATCCTCTCTGAAAACCTCCGGGGAGGGACATGTCTCGCCTGTGCCACTATTGCTTTATTACAACAATCTTAACATAGTTATGCTAAGAAGTAAATAGTTTTTTCGAAAGAGCGCAGAGCCTGTCGATAGAACCAGATGTTCTTTAAACGATTGACATCCACTCATGGAGCCTGTACACTTGTACTAGAAGAAAATAAGTGGGGTTGGAGAAACCTTGCATCAGCAAGCTGGACTGTAGCGCGAAAGGACAAAGGAAATGGCCCGGCACATTGAAGACGAGGTAGCATACTACTACGATTCTCACTCCACCGAGGAGGACCTGATGGGGGAAACGTCCTTCCATGCTGACCTCGTGAACTATCTGTTAGATGTACTCAAGTGGTTGTTTCACGGGCGGCTCTCTGCCATTTACGATAATCTCAATTTCTACCAGACAGCTAACCCAAACGAATATCCTATGGCCCCGGATATTGCGGTCATCCCAGGCATTGCTCATCGCTCCATCCGCAGTTGGCGCGTGGGCAAAAGTGGGCCTGCGCCCCAGGTGGTCTTCGAGATTGCCTCGGAAGAAACCTGGAAGAAGGACTTGCTGGAAAAACCTTCGAA
>DASTKD010000694.1:0-14634 GCA_035716135.1 Ktedonobacteraceae bacterium | reverse complement strand
TTTTACTACAAATTGGAAACCAACAGCATTTATGCGCTGCGCATCAAGTCGAGTATATTCGGACTCGGCTATCGCGTGCTTTCGGCAAGCGCCATTAGCACTATCGAGCGCGCCGCCGTCACTATCGCCAGCGATTCGATGCTGATCGCGGAAGCCAATAGCGGGCATTTACTGGAACTGCCTACCAGTAGTTCGCTGCTCTCCAGCGTTGTCAAGAGCGAAGATGGCGATGTGCTGGGCAAAGTAGACAGCATATTGCTGGCGACCAACCCGCCCGTTGCATTGCGCATTGCCGCGTATCAACTCGATAACGGCAAGCGGTTTTCCGCCAACGAAATTACCGAATATGATGGGAATGTGATGTATATTCTCAACAAAGCCGCCGCTAAACTATGACAGGCACAGCAAGCGGCGGGATAGCCATTACGCAGTGAGCGCGAGATAGATCGCCAGCAGCACACCAATCAAGCTTGCCAACACTGTCAGCACGATTTCGAAAGCCGCGTGGGGGCGAAAGCTTTCCTGGTCGATAGAGCGGCGAATTTGCAGGAACGAGACCAGCGCTATGACCATCATGATGACGCCGAGCAGCACGAGTGAAACACCAATGATGGCCGAGTAATGGATAGTTGTATTGTTCACTGTTGGAGTGTTCTTCAAACCAAGTTCGCGCAACAGCAGCCCGAAGCGCTCCACGACGAAACCAAAGGTAATCGTGGCAAGGCCGGTGCGTATCCAGGCGAGAAAGGTGCGTTGATTCGCCAGGTGATCGGTTACTTTCTTGCTGGTGGCCGGAACAGGAACAGCAAGATGCTTTTGTTCCTGTTCTTCATCTACGGTGATTTGTTCTTTCTGTGCCACTGGCCTATCCTCCCGCTCAGCGATTCTCTAACGATTATAACATCCTTTCCAGCTGTTAAACCGATTTCACGCTTGAGTTTTTGGCTTCCCTTTCCTTGCCCGGCGCGGGATAGGGCAGCTTAAACACTGAGAAGAGATAATACAGCGATGGCAGCAGCAAAACCATGCCGATGATGGTGCCAATCAACAGTACCTCCAGCACACTTTGAGAGTTAGCCGCGCTCTCCACCGTCACATCAGGCGGGATCAGATAGGGCAACTGTGAGATGCCCCACGAGCCGAGCAAACCAGCCGTCTCGATAATCACCAGCACGCGCGCGATGCGATAATGCCGCATAAAAAGTGCGGCTGCCGTCGCCAGCCCCACAACCATCGTGGCAATCACCACCGGAATAGCGTGTCCGAGCAACCCTTGCCAGAGCAGGGGATCTTCCGACGTTGACAGGTACAGCCCTAACGCGCCAAGCACGGCGGTAACAGCGCCCGCGATGATGGCGCGCAAGCGGAACATATCCTCCAACTCTTTATCCTGTGCCTGCTTCGCCTCAACCGAGAGATAGACAGAAGAGAGTACCGCGCATAAAGCGATCGCCATCAAGCCGACGACAATAGCGAATGGAGTAAGCCACGTTGAGCCGGTCATATCAGCCTGGACAGGAGCGGACGTGACACGGATACGCCCGCTTGCCACTGCCGCCGCCGACGCGCCCAGGATAAACGGCGTGATGATGCTGGCAAAACTGAACACGGTTCCCCACACAATGGCTCCATATTTATCGCTTCGCGTGCCATACACGCGAAAGATGAAGGCCGCGCCGCGCAGCACAATGCCAATCAGCGCCAGGGTAAAGGGCAGGAAAAGCACAATCGAGAGCGTCGAAAACACTGATGGGAAGGCAGTAAACAGACCAACAATGAGGAAGATCAGCCAGACATGATTGGCCTCCCACACCGGCCCCAGGGCATGATTGATGAATTCGTGCCTGCGCTTGCTGACATCTTTATTGCCGATATAAAGCAAATCCCAGAAGCCCGCGCCAAAGTCCGCGCCGCCAAGCACCGCATAGGCAATCAGCGACAGCCACAGAATCGTCAAGATCACATACGCCAGTGTCATAGTACGCCTCCCTCCTATACTGGCATTTGCTGCTGCTGGCTGCGTGCCTGACCAGCCGCCAGTTCCGCCCATTCCATTTTCGGCAATGGGGTACGCGCCAGGCGCAACAGGAAGAAGATCAAAGCAATCGCCAGGATCACATATATCACTGTAAAGACCAGGAAGCTGATATTGAGCCAGGGTGCGGTCGTGACAGCATCGGCGGTACGCAGGTAGCCATAAATGACCCAGGGCTGCCGCCCCAGCTCCGTTACCATCCAGCCAAGCTCAATCGCCAGAAACGACAATGGCCCGGCAATAACGATGCAAATGAGCAACAGGCGATTTTGCGGCAACTTGCGCTTGCGCAGGAAGTAGAGCAGCCAGAACAGCCAGCCGGTAAAGAGCGCGAAGAAGCCACTGGCGACCATGCCATCAAACGAGGTATGCACCGGCAAAGGATTGGGACGATCATTGACCGGAAAAGAGTCCAACCCTCGAATAGTGGCGTTAGCGTCAAATGTTGCCAGCCAACTCAGGCCACGCGGAATCTCGAGCGCGTAATAGACTTTACCGGTAGCGGGGTCGGCCAATCCGCCTATCTGAAGCGGCGCGCCCTTCGTTGTCTGAAACAGGCCCTCCATGGCGGCAAGTTTGGCTGGTTGTGCGTCATTCAGAAAACGCGCGTTGGCATCGCCACTGATGATTTGCAGGGGAATAGCAATCGCGCCGATGGCGAGAGCCAACATCAGACCTTTGCGGCGATAGCCGTCGCGCTTGCCACGCAGCATCGACCAGCCATAGACGGCGGCCACGCCAAAGCCTGTCGCCACATAGCACGCCAGGATCATATGGATCGTCTCATACGGGGTGCTGGGGTTGAACATGGCCTGTATGGGATCGATATTCGTGACCTTCCCATTTTTAATCACAAAACCGGCTGGCGTATTCATCCACGAATTCGCGCTGACGATAAACCAGGCCGACAGCAGCCCGCTAATCCAGATCGGAAACGAGCAAAGCCAGTGCGCGCGTGGCGTAAGCCTGTCCCAGCCATACAGGTACAGGCCCAGAAAGATAGCTTCGAGGAAAAAGGCGAAACCTTCAAAAGCAAAGGCGGGGCCGACGACGGAACCGGCGAACTTGATCCAGGTGGGCCAGAGCAGGCCCAGTTCAAACGAGAGGATAGTACCCGATACCGCCCCAATAGCGAAGAGAATGGCCGATGCACGCGCCCAGCGCCGTGTCAACGCCATCCATTCCGGGTTCTTCGTGCGCAATGCCAGCCCTTCCGAGATGCACATCAACAGCGGCAGTCCCACGCCTAACGCCGCAAAAATTATATGAAAGGCGAGCGACGTTCCCATTTGCGCTCGCGCAGCCAGTAAATCCGACATAATTAGACCCCCTTGACTGTCGCCGGTAATATGCGCTTTCATCCAAACAATATTACGCGCAACCTGGCGAAACCGTGCCAATCCTTCATGCTAAACACTTCTTTTAATCCAGGTCAGATTGTACGAGCCGGAGAGAGAATAGACAACAGGTATTGACCCGATTCCAGGCCAGACTTTACCTTATAAGTCATTATGTTATAATCTCGTTGTACATTACGCAAGGATGATATATGTCCATTCAAACCACAGCAACAGAAAAGATATTCAAACGATTCAAGGGTCTGCGCCAGCATTTGCAAGCGGATGAAGTGCCACTCTTTACGATGCCCGCCATCTGGGACGGTGGACAGGAAGGGCATAGCGCGGCCTGTGATATTATCGTGACCAATCAGCGTATCTTCGGCTATATTTACAAGACGTTTCCGCGCGAGCGACTTTTCCTCGACGCGCTACCGCTCGCCTCTATCCGCGTGGTTTCGCTGCGCGAGAAGTCCTTCGAACCACTTTTTCGTGAGTTGCTTGTCAGCACAGGCAAACGCAAAGTCTACATTCGCGCCCCGCGCCAGAAGATCGAAAGCCTGCAAGATACGCTTCGTTCAGCCATAGAGCAAGGTAGCGTTGAAACGCAACCCGACACGCAGACAGCCGGGACACTGGACGCGACAAACGCGCAACCCCAAACACCCATCTATGGGAAACAGGATATACGCAACAGCTTCGAGCGTTCTCCGCTGGCTATCGTGATGCTTTTCGTGGGTGGCCTGCTGCTTGAAATCGCCGGTGTGGTCGTCTGGATCAATTCACAGAGCGCGCAAACTGGCCTGCCCTTATGCGGAGCCGGTCTGGTCGCGGTAGTCACCTCGATTTTGCTCCTGCGGCAGCGGCGCGCGTAAGGCTATGATCCCTGGCGAACCATCAGTACATCCTTCACCACCGGTTGCAGGATAGCCCACTGCCGCGCTAATTGCTTCTCATAGGCACTGGCGACGGGCAGGAACGGGAACAGGCGATGCGCCGCACTATCAACTGCCAGCAACACGCCAAAACGCTGTATCACATGGGCTACCAGTGGTGGCGCTGTTGGCGTAGGTAGCGAAGACGCATCTGTTTGCAGCTTGAACTCGATCAGGCAGCCCGATGCCAGCGTTGTACCGCGTACAGGATTCATTGAGGTTTGTATATCTTGACCTGTCGTGGCAGGGACCGCATTTTCCAGATTGTACAAATCTCCCATCGCGGCATTACAAACGGGGTCACTGGCGTAGGAGTAATCGCCGATCATGGTTATTGACACCCTCCATTGACGGCCATTCCAGGTAATGTTCAATGGGAGCGCAATATCATTTTGCTGTCCGCGAATAAATGTGTCGGCCTGATTATCCGCAACTACCTGTCCATTCAACGTGCTAAAGCGCCAGAACAGTTGCACATACACATACGCCTGCCAGATGGTCGGAGACACACTTGTGTCAGGCGCGTCATACTGGAATATATCGCAGAATAAATGGCAGTTCTGGCCGTTGGACTCGCAAGCTCCTCTTGAGCAGGGTATATGAGACCAGGAGACAGTATCAAGTTGCAGGCGCAGTGTGGCGTTGAGTGGTTGGTGAGCATCCGCGAGACAAAGCGCGGCGACCTGCAACACGGTACACAACGGCGCATCAGGTCCGGTTGTCTCAGCGGTCTGCGCGTACAAATCTCCCACGCGCATTAGCTCGCTGGACTGCTGACTATCGAACGCCGCCTGTGTCGCCTGTAGCAATGCGTAGCGTTGCTCCGTTGAGAGCAGGCTTAGATTTGCTGGAAAGCTGATGTACGAGTCGGCACCAGCCGATGAGCCGAACTGAATTTCGGGATGCTTACAGGTATCAATACCCGACCCTACCGGCACCATGGCGACGCACTGCTGTGGTGAAAACGGGTCGGCGCGCCACAACAGGGTATGTTTCCCGCGTGTCAGGGTGAACAATGGGTAGGCCTCGCTTGAAGTCATTTTGACGGCCTGCCCATCCACAAACAAATGCCCCCAGGGAGGATTAGCATCCAGCCTGTAATAAAAGGTGGTCTGCTCTACCGTTGGCGTAAATAATTGCCTGATGGGAGCGATGCTAAAGACGATGAGCAGTATCGCCAGCACAACGACGCCTGTTGTCGCAGCCGTTACCAGCTTTCTATGCGTGCGTAAGAAAAAAACTGGCTTTTCCGGCAAACGCGCGACGTGGGGTGCATCCCCGTCAGTTTCGTCGAGGCTGGTGATCTCAAATTCAAAATCGTCCTGGGCTTCATCGCCCTCGTTATGCTTCATAACAATCCTCGTCGCAAAGCGGCGCTACGCGCTGTTATTGATGCTCATTTCCAGTTGTTGCGCCAGGCTCTGTTCGTAGGCATCGGCCTGCGGCAAATGAGGCCAGAAGCGGTGCGCTTCGGCATTGACGGCCAGCAGCACTCCAAAACGCAGCAGGCAGTAGGCCAGCCCCGGTGGCGTATTAATGGTTGACTTCACGCTGCCGGTGTCTTGCCGCGATAAGCCCACTCCCAGGCAGCCCGATGCCGGAACCACGCCCGACGCATATTGCCATTGCAGGTATAATGGGTCGCCAAACGAGTCTATGGGCGGGTACTGTATCCCCACGACATTCTGAGCGGCCTCGCAGACGGGATTGAGTCCAACGGGTGAAGTGGTACTCATGCCCACCGGTATATTAACCTGCCATGCACCACTTTGCCAGGTGATTTGCATTCCGACAAGCGACTCGTCCGCCAGTTCTTCAGTCCAGAGGTCCCAGAGAACATTGTCCGGGACATCGCGCTCAACAATACTGCCATCCTGCGCTTGAAATGTCCAGAGGGGCAGCACCGGTGCCAGCACTGTCCATACATTTGCTGCCGTACTGTCAACGGGACAGAATCTAAAGCAACTTTCACGCAAGAAAGTACATCCCGGCTCCGGTGTTAAGCACGTTTCATTTGATGTTGGATTCGCGTCCAGGCGGAAATGCAGGGTCGCAAACATTGGCTGCGTAGCAACGGCATAGCAATGTGATTCATCGATTACTGGCTGGCAGCCACCAGTGGCCGCTAGCGCGTACAGTTCACCTTTTTGCATGATTACCGTTGATTGCCGGGTATCCAATGCTTCCTGCACGGCCTGCACGAGCGCGGCGCGTTGCTCAGGGGCAAGCGTAGTCAATGACTCTCGAAACTCCACGATGGAGGCAATGACGCCTGGCTCAATCTGCACCGTCGAGTGATCGATGCAGGTATCAATAAGATAACTGGCGGGAACTGACAGGGTGCAACGCTGTGCTTGGAACGGCTCCGCGCTCCATACCAGTACATGCTGCCCACGCGCCAGGCGCAAGGGCGCGTTGGTTCCGACGACAGGCAGGGACGTAATGGCGCGTCCATCGATGGTAAGATGCCCCCACGCCGGGTCTGCCCGCACAAAGAAAAGGTCCTCGCCAGGATATAACGCTCGCGTGGCCGTAGGCGCGGGCAGGTTCAGGACTCTGACTGCCAACCCTCGCACAGCCGATGTGCTGAGTACAATGAGCAAGATTGCCAGCGCCACCATGCCTGCTGTCGCGGCAGTCAATGGTCGTCTATGCCGCCGCGCAAACATCCGCACAGCATCGGAAGCAAGGCCAAAAGATTTCCCTTCGTCCAGGCTGGTAATCTCAACATCCAGGTCGTCCTGTGGTTCGTCAGGCTCACTTTTACGCATCAGACCCTCGCGCAAGCATCAGCTTTTTCTATCAGGTATCAGATGTATTCCCTACTGTTAATACGCATTATGTTTACGCGCGCCATTTATAATTATACATCGTGAACTGAAAAGAAGCTGAAAGCTGCCATTTCCTCGGGTTTGTGAATGATTGCCAGTAAGAACTGAGTGGTGAAAGAGCAAGGCGACCGCAAGGGTCGCCTCTACCATGACGCGGTAGGAAGGACAGGTCGTTCTTAGTAGAGGCGACCCTTGCGGTCGCCTTGCTCGCCACTGCTGCCATCATTCACAAACCTTGTGCCATTTTCCTCTTGCGAGAAAAGCCGCTATACGTTACACTAAGCGAACCATAAATCTGTGTTTTTATCGTATATCTTAGGAAGCGTAAAATGTCAGTCTCACCTTCGCCCTCCCACGCGACGGATACAGCCTTAATTTCTTTAAATCAGGTGATTACAAGTTTCAGACAGGCAGTTATTGACCGCTTTCAAATTGCCGTCGGCAATCAATGAAAAGGGCCATCCCTATCCATACACCGCAAGCTATTGATAACTTTATCAGTGGCAGCCGCCAGACGCTTAATCATCTAAAACTGGCCGCTCTCTCGCAAATTCTGGAGGCGCGGTCGCGCAACAAAAACGTCACCGACAGGGCAAACCTGTTGCACCATGAGTGGCTGGAGGCCGCGCGCGACTTTACGCAGCGTATCAACTACGAGATCATCAGCAAACCAGTGTTCGAAGCCATTGCGCAACTCACGCCCCGCGTCGGCACTTTAGCATCAACCGAGATCTATGGCATCAGTAAGGTAGTGAAAGAGGCAGGTAGAAAGGCAATGGGCCGGGCAAGGTTTTCCGCTACCATGCTTCCCCTGTTTGAACACTGGCTTGACCGCGCCTTGCACATCAATAGCGCTTTGCTGAGACAACAATTTGACGCAGCCGACCCGTTCAGAATTGTGCAGGCGTACCAGATCTGGAGTGAGCGACAGAGCGATCAGGAAGACGTAAAACCGGAAGTTTTCGCCGAGCAGGTGGCCTACGTTTTCTTTGTGCGCTTGCTCCTCGTGCGTGTGTTAGAAGATAAGCGCATTATCTCCCCGCGCCTGGCGAGCGATGGCAGCTTTCTCGAATGGAGCAGCTATATCGCGCGGCACTTTCAGGAACTGGACGGCATCGGCATCCTCAACGAAAACTTTTCCAATATCCTGGCGCGCAAGGCCAGCAACTCTTATTTACATTTCTTCCAGCAGGCCGTATTTGACTGGTTCGATCCAGATGATTTTCTGCTCGTCGAAACGCTCGAATTTTTATGTCGCTATAACTTCCACAACATCAGCAGTGACATCATCGGCTTTACCTACGAAGCCTATATCGAGCGCAACGCGCGCGACCGCAAAGGCCATTTTCTTACCCGTCACGACGTGGTGGAATACATGCTCGACTTGCTGGACTATACGGGGCCGCAAATCATCGGGCGCAACATCCTTGATCCCGCGAGCGGCAGTGGCAGTTTCCTGGTCCACGCAGCAAGGCGCTATCGCAGGGCATTGGTCAGCTATTTTTGCAACTCGCGCGGCCTGCCAGATAGCGAAGAGAGCCTGCAATCCGACGCGGAGCTACGCAAGGAGTTCGCCAGTCGCTATGTGCAGGACCTCACCGCCTCTTTCTGTGGCATGGAGTTAAACCCTTTCGCCTGTTATCTGGCGGAGATGAACCTGCTCATTCAAGCGCTGGATGACCTCTTTGTCTTACAACAGGCGGGCGAAATGCAACCCATCGACCGTTTTCACATCTACAACACCGATAGCCTGGATTTGCCCCGCGAAATCCTTGATCGACCGGACTTGAATAAAGAGGCAAACCGTATCAGCGTGAACGCAGCACAATCAAAGAAGGGTTGCCCTGGGCCAGACGGCGGCGAAACCAGCCATAAAGGATGTTTCGCCACCGTCCCTGACAACTTTTCTATGGATTTTTCTCCAGAAACTCGTCGATTTCGGCCAGTTCCACGTCTGACAGGCGGAACTCGGCGGCGGGCAGCAGGTTTTCGATTTGTTCGGGGCTGCGCACACCCACGATGGCTCCCGTTACAGCTGGTTGGCGCAACGTCCAGGCGATGGCAACGATGCCAGGCGAGAGGTTGCGCGTAAAGCCGATTTCGTTCAGCTTCTCTACCAACGCCAGATTGTGTGAAAGTTGTGGCTCCTGGAAGCGCGAGTCGTGTTTGCGCCAGTCGTCATCCGGCATATTGGCGACGCGTTCGCGCGTCATTGATCCCGTCAGAAGCCCGGACGCCATCGGCGAATAGACGATCACCCCGATATTGTTCTCCTGGCAGAACGGCAACAGTTCGCGCTCCGCTTCACGGTTCATCAGCGAATAGGGCGGCTGCAGTGAGTCGATGGGCGCGATCTTCATGATGCGGCGCATCTGCTCGACGTTAAAATTCGAGACGCCGATATAACGCACCTTACCCTCTTCTTTCAGGCGGGCCATCGCCTCCCAGCCCTCCTCAATATCCTGCTCAGGATCGGGCCAGTGCATCTGGTACAGGTCGATCACATCCACTTGCAAACGTTTGAGGCTGGCTTCGGCCTCGCGCCGGATCGAGTCCGCCTTCAGGTTGCCATAGGGATTGCCCTGGCTATCCCATAGCCGCGAACACTTCGTAAAGATGTAAGGATGGTTGTCTCCCCCTTTAAGAGCCTGTCCGACAAGTTCTTCGGAATGACCCAGCCCGTAGACGGCGGCGGTATCTATCCAATTGATGCCCAGGCCGAGCGCGCGTTTGATGGCCGCAACCGCCTGCTGGTCGTCCTGCGGCCCCCAGCCTACTGCCCAATTATTGCCACCGATAGCCCAACTCCCATAGCCAATCGGCGTGATCTCCATATCCGTCATGCCAAATTGTCGCGTTTTCATGTATATATCGTCGTCCTTTCCAAAGGGTGATGTTTCTTTCCCTTGTCTATACACGAATCACATGAACTTTACGCGACATTCGACACAATCTGGCCTGTTAGCCAGCAACGTTGACACTCTCTTTTCTGGACAGGTACAATAGGATAGCCGAGAAATCTACGAGGGAAAGCCCGATTTACTACATTTGCATAGATAAAGTTGAGGCAATTGCACAATGAAAATCTACGTCTGTATCAAACAGATCCCGGACCCCAACACCGTTGTGAGCAAGCTCGACCCGTCCACAAAGCGGCTCGTGCGCAGCGGCGTTTCGCTGGTTCTCGATCCTGGCGACGAGAGTACTATTTCCGCCGCGATCAAATTGCGCGACACCGTCGGCAACAGCGAACTTACGGCTGTAAGCATGGGACCCAGCAGCGCGCAAGAAGCTATGCGCCGCGCCCTGGCAATGGGCGTCGATAGCGCCATCCTGGTGACGGACCCCGCGCTGGCCGGTTCCGACGCGCTCGGCACCGCGCGGGTGCTGGCCGCCGTCCTGAAAAAGGAAAAGCCCGATTTGATCTTCTGCTCCACCGAGAGTACCGATGGCTATACCGGCATGGTACCAGGAGGCATCGCCGAATTTCTGGGCATCTCACAACTCACCTTCGCCCGTGAAATCAACGTCGAGGGCCAGCGAGCCGTGATTAAGCAGGTGACGCAGACGGGCTACCGCACCGTCGAAAGCACGCTGCCAGCCGTCGTCACCGTCGCCAGTGGCTCCTTCGAGGCCATCTACCCGACCATGAAGGGCATCATGAGCGCTAAGAAAAAGCCCTTTACGCAATTGAGCTTGAGCGACCTGGGCATCGAGGCCGCGCAAGTTGGCGAAGCGGGCGCGCGCGAACAGGTGATGACTATTGGCAAGGTCGAAGCCCGCGCAGCCGGACAGGTCCTCAAGGACGATGGCAACGCCGCTCAGACCGTCGCCGACTTTTTGCAGCGTTACCAGTTGCTCTAGGACAACAGGAGGAGACAGATATTATGGCAAAAACAATCTGGGTACTGGTCGAAATAGAAGATGGCCGACCCGCGCGTTCTTCCCTGGAAGTGCTGGGCAAGGCGGCATCGCTGGGCCGCGCCGAGGCAGTTGTACTCGGCTCAAACGCTGGCGAAGTGGCTCGCGGCCTGGGCGAATTTGGCGCGGAGAAGGTTTACGCGCATAGCGACCCCGCCTACGACACCTATCTAACCCTGCCAGCCGTAGACACCCTGAGCGACCTGCTCAAGCAGCACCACCCTGACCTGCTGATGCTCGCCACAACCTACGACCTGCGCGACATCGCGGCTCGCCTGAACGCGCGTAACAACACGGGCCTGATAACAGATGCGACAGACCTACAGTTCGATGGCGACACGCTCAAAGTGACCGTCCCGTGGGGCGGCGAAACCGTCGTCACGGCTACGCTGCCTGAGCAAGGTACTGGCATCGTGCTGACACGCCCCAAAGCCTTCGGGCTGGAACACTATGACGGCAGAAATCCCGAAGTCGAGTCGCTGAACGTCTCGCTCCAGGTCAGTTCGCAGGTCATGAAGGTACTCGAGCGCGTCGATGTCGAGAGCGAAGGGCCATCCCTTGAGGATGCCAGCGTCATCGTAAGCGGCGGTCGCGGCCTCGGCAAAGCCGAAAACTATCACTTAGTCGAGGAACTGGCGACCGCCCTGGGAGGCGCGCCGGGAGCGACACGCGCTATCGTTGATGCCGGTTGGCTCCCCTACAGCTACCAGATCGGGCAAACCGGCAAAACCGTCAAACCCACACTTTATGTAGCGGTCGGCATCAGCGGCGCTATCCAGCATCTCGCGGGCATGAAAGGCTCCAACTACATCGTCGCCATCAACAAAGATGAACACGCGCCCATCTTCTCGGTGGCCGACCTGGGCATCATCGGCGACGCCCTGAGCATCCTCCCGCAGCTCACTCAGGAAGGGAAGAAGCGCAAAGCGCAGTAGATGGGATTTCAGGGTAGAGATGCAGGAGGCGAAGCCTCCTGCATCTCTACCCTGAAATCCCACAAATTAGATATGGAGGTTCATGATATGACTCCCCCATCACCAACCGGTAATTGGATTGGTATTATAATATTTGTAGTGCTGGCTGCTGCGGGCATCATCCTCTTTGGGGTGCGAGCAGTCCAGTTAATCGCCCTGCTGGTAAAGGCGCGGCGCACGGATCGCACCGATCACATTGAGGAGCGCATAGGGGCGTTCTTCCAGGTTGTGCTTGGTCAGAGCGGAGTGCTGCGCGACCCTGTGCCTGGTATCGCGCACTTCTTTACGTTCTGGGGCTTCATCATCATCCAGTTTGGTTTGCTTGATTTGATGTTGCGGGCCTTCGGCGTGTCGCTACCGTTTTTTGGCGACAGCCAGGTATTCGCGGGTTTGCTGGACGCCTTCATTATTTTCGTTGCCATCGCCCTGGTTCTCTTCGCCATCCGGCGCGGTATCGTGCGTCCCAGACAGCTCAACAGTTTTTTGCATGGGCCATTGGACGGCTTTATCATCCTGATCGGCATCCTGCTAATTCTGATTACGCTGGCCCTCGTCGAAATCTTCGATTACGCGGCGAGCGGTGGCGCATCGTGGTCGCTGTTCGGAGCATGGTTCGGTCCTGGGCTCAGTGGAGGTGGAACGGGTACCAACCTTATCTTGTTCCGCGTCTTCTGGTGGATACACATCACCGTCTTTTTCGCTTTCCTGGTCTACATTCCGCGTTCAAAGCACCTGCACCTGATGGCGACACCTTTCAACGTCTTTTTCCGCAACTATGGGCCAAAGGGCGCGCTGCCACTCATGGAGAACATCGAGGAGCGAGAGGACTACGGCGTCTCCAAACCCGAACAATTCACCTGGAAGCAGCTGCTCGATGGCTATGCCTGCACCGAATGCGGGCGCTGCAATACCGTCTGTCCAGCCTCCAACACGGGTAAGCCGCTGTTCCCCAAAGAGATCATCCTGGGCGTCAAGGAAGCCCTGTTCGTGCAGAGCGATCGTATTCTGGGCGAGGACACCCTGTGGGCCAAACTGGGCATGGCGGGCGGCGAATTTGGCGAGACCGCAAAGGGGAAAGCCGCGCATCACGAGTCGATGGTGGGCGGCGTCATCAGCACCGACGCGCTATGGGCCTGTACCAGTTGCCGCGCCTGTATGGAGATTTGCCCCGTTTCCATCGAGCATGTGCCGACCATCATTGATATGCGCCGTCACCTCGTGATGGAAGAGAGCGAGTTTCCGACGGAAGTAACCTCGCTGTTCAACAATATTGAGCGCAACAACAATCCCTGGGAGATCAGCAACGATAAGCGTGCCGAATGGGCGGCAGGGCTGGACATTCCCCTGATGGGCGAGAATCCTGAAGCCGACGTGCTTTACTGGGTGGGCTGCATGGGTTCATTCGACGAGCGCAACAAGAAAGTTGCCACCTCGGTTGCAAAGATTCTCAAAGCGGCCAATGTCAACTTCGCTATTCTCGGCCCTGAAGAGTCCTGCACCGGCGACCCGGCGCGGCGCATTGGCAACGAATACCTGTACCAGATGATGGCGCAGCAGAATATCGAAGTCCTCAACGGTTATGGCCTGAACGTCAACGACAGTCAGAACGGACATGCTGCGAGCAACGGTACAGCGCCCAAACACCGCACCATCATCACAGCCTGCCCGCACTGCTTCAACACTATCAAGAACGAGTACCCTCAACTGGGCGGCAACTACGATGTAGTTCACCATAGCGTCTTCATCGATAAGCTGCTCTCGGAAGAGAAGATCAGCCTGCCGGAGGGCTTCGACGAGCGCAAGCTGACCTATCACGACCCCTGCTACATCGGCCGCTACAACGACATCTACGACGAACCGCGCCGCGTGCTGACCGTACTCAACAGTAACGGCATTACCGAGATGCGCCGCCATCGCAACAAGAGCTTCTGCTGCGGCGGTGGCGGTGGACGCGCCTGGATGGAAGAGCGCATCGGCAAGCGTGTCAACCAGACTCGTGTCAACGAAGCTCTGGAGACCGGCGCGGAAGTGCTGGCTGCCGCCTGTCCGTTCTGCATCACCATGTTCGACGACGGCGTCAAAGGCGTCGAGGCCGAGGAAAAGCTGCACATCGAGGATATTTCCGAGATCGTGGCGAGGGCGATTGAGGTGCAGGCGTCACAGGCCGAGGTGTAAATGAAACCATAGCAAAACTGAATAGCCGCTAACAGCATACTGTGGGCGGCTATTCGTTTTCGCACTCCTCGCATCTATCATAACAACGTCAAGGCAATTTTAATGTGGATAGAGTACTGTAGGTATTGTATCGCTTCCTGCCAGTTTTCTAGCGTTACCGTCCATATCATGATTTTCTTTCCTTTCAGGCTAAAATATACCAGTTACCCATATACTGCTTTATCTCTGTCTGTGTGAAAACGCTTTCCTTGACCGCTTTAAGCAGGAGCCTTACAAATTCATCTGTATACCCTAACTGGAAAAGCCGTTCCTCTAATCGTTGCAGCTTCATGACTTCCTGTATAAAGGGGGCATGTTTTGTTTTATCCCAACTACGAAACATCTCCTTCACATTTTCAAACACCCGAAAAATATCATCCACAACTG
>DASTKD010000693.1:0-3785 GCA_035716135.1 Ktedonobacteraceae bacterium | reverse complement strand
GCGCTCAGGATGACAGCAGGGTGAGATGATCCGTCCTGGTTGTGTCAAAATAGTCTATCTTGTGTCTGATTGCGTAGTAATAAATAACACTGGCATATATACTCTTGAATGTGGTATGTTATCAGTAACATTGGGTTCCGGCTTACAATGCCTGAGACAGAATAGTTCTATATTGAATGAGCAACATTGTTTCATTGCAGGGATGAGCGGGAAAACGGTGTCGGTGTTGTTCCAGTATCAGGAAGGACGGTTCTGACCATGATGAAGAAAGCCGAGAAGAAACGTGTCACGTTCAAGGCTACTCTGGGCGATCTTAACCGACCTTTGCGCGTTCGACCTGTAAATGTGGAGGGGCGGAACTGGTGGGCGGTGGATGCCGAAGACACCTGGCCCGGCATGGTCATGGACCTGCGCCGCCTGGGCTTTGAGTCGATGGCGCATGGCGAGGAAGTGCTGGTACGTGAAGGTATGCCAGCATACGAGCCGCAGATGGAGGGTCCCGCTGCGCAAAGTGGGTTAAGACCTTTCCCAACGAATAGTCCGAGGATTACGATTCGCAGGGAACTGTCGTCAACAGACGATTTCGCGGACCTGCTTCCCCCGGATGACGACGAGGAGGATTTCGAGGAAGACGAATACGAAATTGACGAAGACCAGCAGTACGAGTAAGTTGCGCTGGTCTTGCTCATACATAAAGCGCGTTTGATACTCGCTGAAGGGGCGTCGTCACTATGGATGTATCCGTAGGAGCGGCGTCCTTTGTGCGTTTTGGTGATATACTTCATCAAAAAACGGAGGAGCTACACCCCACATGCTGATTCAACCTGTCGATGGTTTTGTCGCTGCTAACGGTTTGCGCCTGCACTACCGGCGCTGGTTGCCGCTTGAAGAACATCCTGACTTGCCCCCGCTTTTGCTGTTGCATGGACTGGCTTCCGCCACGCACATCTGGAACCTGGTCGCGCCCCTGCTCGCTGAGCGCGGCTATAGTGTGACCGCGCTCGATCAGCGTGGGCATGGCGAAAGTGATAAACCCACGAGCGGCTACGATTACGACACGATTATCGCCGATGACACAGATGCGATTGAGGCATTACAGATTGAAAAGCCCGTACTGGTCGGGCATTCGTGGGGCGCGTCCGTCGCGCTGCAATACGCCGTGACCTATCCAGAACGTGTGACCGCGCTGGCGCTGGTGGATGGCGCGACCAACCAGCTTTCACATCGTCCCGGCTGGACGCGCGAACAGGCTCTTATAGACCTCGCGCCGCCGCGTTTCGTCGGTACGCCGCGCGAAACCTTCCTCTCCTATTTCAAGCGCGGCCCACTGGGCAAGCAATGGTCGCCCGAACTGGAGGAGAGCGTGCTGCACATCGTGCAGTTGCGCAATGATGACACGGTCGCGCCGCGTCTGGACTTTGAAAACCACCTGCAAATTATCGCCGCCATGTGGGATCAGTCCACCGTCGAATTGTATTCCCGCGTGCGTTGCCCGCTAAAACTCATTGTGGCGGAACAACAACCCGCCAGCGAAGAGCAGCAAACCTTCTTTGCGCGGCGCAACGCAGGTATCGCGCGTATACAATCCATCGTGCCGTCTGTCCAGGTCGTTCGTATGCCGGATACCATCCACGACATCCCGTTGCAGCGCCCGCATGAACTTGCAGAGGAGATCATGAGTTATGCCACACCTCACGCTTGATACATCCCTTGTTGCTGAAGCGCGCTCACTGGCAGATCATATCGTCGCGCCCATCATTGACTACATTGGGGCGCATACCACTGTCGCTATAGAACGCGCCACGCTGCGCCTGCTGGGCGTCGATGGCGTCGATGATGCGGACGTGCCACTACCCAACTGCGTCATTGAGAGCGCGAAGCCATTCCTGTCCGGCGGCATCCTGCGTCCCTTTGTAGCTGCCATGCTGGGCCAGCAACTCGACGCGCAGGCCACCGCTGAAGCCATCGGGCGCGGCGAACTTACGCTTCATGAGGCGCAGAGCGGCGACGATGCTCTTGAAAAAATCGACGCGGAGATATGGCGACAGACGCGGCTGGGCGTAGAATGCATTCGCGCTCGCCGGGCTGAACGCGCCGCGATGGTGGACGAACCTGGCAACCCGCCCATGCCCTGGCTGTATGTAATAGTGGCTACCGGCAATATTTATGAGGATATTGTGCAGGCCCAGGCCGCTGCGCGCCAGGGAGCCGATGTGATCGCCGTCATTCGCTCAACGGCACAGAGCCTGCTCGACTATGTTCCCTATGGCCCCACAACCGAGGGATTCGGCGGCACCTACGCGACGCAGGCCAATTTCAAATTGATGCGCGCCGCGCTCGATGAAACCAGCCGCGAAACTGGCCGCTATATACGCCTGACCAACTATTGTTCCGGCCTGTGTATGCCCGAAATCGCTGCTATGGGCGCGTTGGAACGCCTCGATATGATGCTCAACGATGCCCTGTACGGCATTATCTTCCGTGACATCAACATGCGCCGCACACTGATCGACCAGCTTTTCTCGCGCCGTATCAACGCCGCCGCCGGTATCATCATTAATACCGGCGAAGATAACTACCTGACGACCGATGACGCGCTCGAAGCCGGGCATACCGTCGTAGCGTCGCAGTTCATCAACGAGCGTTTCGCGCAAATCGCCGGTATCCCGCCAGCGCAAATGGGTCTCGGCCATGCTTTTGAGATTGACCCATCCACGCCCAATCACCTGCTGCACGAAATCGCTTCGGCCCAGCTTATCCGCGACCTCTTTCCGGGCTACCCCATCAAATATATGCCTCCTACCAAACACATGACGGGCGATATTTTTCACGGGCATATGCTCGACAGCTTCTTCAACCTGGTAGGTGTGCTGACGGGTCAGGGCATCCAATTGCTGGGGATGCCAACAGAGGCTATCCATACGCCGCTTTTGCAGGATCGTTTCCTGTCGATTCGCAGCGCCCGCTACGTCTTCAATGCCGCGCGCGACCTCGGCGAGCAGTTTGACTGGCGCGCGGATAGCCTGGTGGCGCGCCGGGTCGGCCAGATTCTACGCGAGGCCGTCGATCTCCTGCGACAAATCGATAGTCTTGGTCTCTTCAAGGGGTTAGAAGCAGGGTTGTTTGCCAATATCAAGCGCTCCGCAGAAGGCGGGCGGGGATTAGAGGGGGTGATCGAGCGCAACGCTATGTACTTCAATCCTTTTTACGAAGAGTTGCTAGCTGGCAATGAGAAGTAAACATCATCGCCCTGAGTGGAGTATGTTCTGGGATGTGGGGCAAGATTTATAAGGGAAAGCTATTCTGCTGGCGTGAAGAGGAGCCTGGAGATGTAGGCGCGCCACTGCTCTTCAGTCAGATGCAGCTTCTTTTTCAGGAGAGCCAGCTCAGTGTTGGTGAGGTTTTCCCCGGCCTGGCAGCAGTGTTGCCCGATCTCCTGTTGTTTGAAGGCGTACCGCACCTCGTCTAGTCCTTCGAGCTGTTTGAGCGTGCGCAAGTCGTTCAACAAGATGGCCTTCCATGTTGTAAATGTATTCATCTCGCTGCCCTTGAGCCTTTCTAGTACCCCTCCCGCTTCAGGAGCGTATTTATCCCTCTATGGAAAGTATACGATGTTGGGTTACATGAGCGATAGCGATGGGTGGCTCGAAGCTTGAGCACCTGTAGCGCTCTCTATCACTTGCTGGTATATCTTCGTGTAGTTCTTTGCCATGACGCGCACGGAAAAGTGTTCTTCGACATGCTGGCGCGTGGTATCGCGATCGATGGCATCGATATTTTTAATG
>DASTKD010000692.1:0-5970 GCA_035716135.1 Ktedonobacteraceae bacterium | reverse complement strand
ATGGGCTTGAGCATATTGGAGGCGTCCATCGCGCCCTCGGCTGCCCCCGCTCCCACCAGCGTATGCAACTCGTCGATGAAGAGAATAATGCTACCCTCGGCGCTCATCACCTCTTTGAGGACGGCTTTCAGGCGTTCCTCGAATTCGCCGCGAAACTTCGCGCCCGCCACCAGTGAACCCAGATCAAGCGTCACCACTTGCTTATTAGCAAGTGTCTTTGGCACGTCGTTGTTGACGATACGCTGGGCCAGCCCCTCGACGATGGCAGTCTTGCCCACGCCCGGCTCGCCGATCAGCACAGGGTTATTCTTGGTGCGGCGGCTAAGCACCTGGATAACGCGCCGTATCTCCTCGTCGCGCCCAATCACGGGATCAAGTTTTTCCTGCGCGGCTAAATCAGTCAGGTTGCGCCCATATTTCTCCAGCGCCTGGTACTTGCCCTCCGGGTTCTGATCGGTCACGCGCTGCGCCCCACGAATGGAGGTCAGCGCCTTCAGCACGGCGTCGCGGCTCAGTTTCGCCGCTTTGAGGACGCGCTGCGCCGCGCCGTCGCCAATATCAAACATAGCCAGCAGCAGGTGTTCGACGCTGATAAAATCGTCCTTGAAATTCTGCATCTCCTGGCGCGCCTGCTCAAGCAGCCTTTCCATACGCGGCGAGAGATGCGGATTGCTCCCGCCATAGACGCGCGGCAGCCGTTCCAGGTCAGCGCTGAGCATTCGCTGCGCCGCCTTCACATCGCTGCCCGCCTTCTGCATAATTTGCGGCACAATGCCCCCCTCCTGCGCCAGCAGCACACTCAACAGGTGTTCCACATCTATCTGACTATGATTGGATTGTTTCGCTAATGCATTCGCTTCACTAATCGCCTCAAGCGCCTTTTCGGTAAACTGCTCAGGTTTCATATGTCATCTCCCGCTTACAGGAAGTGTTATTTTTACGCCATCAGTATAGCATGTTGAGTATGTCATTGCAAGGAAGTTTGAGTGTGATGCTGTCAAGTTTTCGGAGAATTATAATGCCTCTTAAAACATCTTGCTAAATCGCTGTACTCAATGTATGATTGCCCGCAGATGATATTTTTATACTTTTCCGAAAAATTGTTGTAGGTGTAGGATAAGATGGAAAATACAAAGTTCAGATTTATTGATTTATTTGCTGGAATTGGAGGATTTCGCCTCGCTCTCGAACATTGGGGTGGGCAATGTGTGTTCGCTTCTGAATGGGACAAATATGCTCAGTTGACTTACGCAAGCAATTTTGGGCATACACCGGAAGGTGATATTACAAAAATACACGAAGACAGTGTCCCGGACCATGATATTTTAACTGCCGGTTTCCCCTGCCAGCCTTTCAGTATTGCAGGCGTCACAAAACATAATGCACTCGGCAACAAGCACGGTTTGCTTCATGCTACTCAGGGTACCCTGTTTTTCGATGTGGCACGAATCATCAAACGCAAGCGGCCAAAAGCATTTATCCTGGAAAATGTAAAAAACTTACTAAACCATGACCGGGGCAAGACGTTTAAGGTCATCGAGCATACGCTCAAAAATGAGCTTGGTTATGACATTCACCCCAGGATTATTGATGCCCGCACAGAAGTACCTCAACACAGAGAGCGGATTTACATTGTCGGCTTTGAAAAATCTTCGCACTTTAGCTTCCCTGATATGCCAGATTTGCAGCCGAAACTTCGTGATATTCTCGAAGAGGAGGTAGATGCTAAATATACGCTTACGGATCATCTCTGGGAATATTTACAACAGTATGCGGCCAAACACAGGGCAAAGGGAAATGGATTTGGTTATGGCCTGGCGGATTTAGACGGTATTACTCGCACTTTAAGCGCCCGCTATTATAAAGATGGAGCCGAAATACTGATACCACAGGAGAATAAAAACCCACGCCGTTTGACTCCCAGAGAATGTGCCAGATTGATGGGATATGATGATACCTATCAAATTGTTTGTAGCGACACCAGAGCATACAAGCAATTTGGCAATTCAGTAGTCGTCCCTGTAATTACCCGTGTGACACGGGAAGTAGTCAAAACACTGCTCTATGAAGTAGAGACCGAATGCGAGAATCAGATACCAACTTTTCAGAAGCACTTTCAGATACCATTATTGGAGACATCAGAGAGACGCTGCTGACATGGGAAAAAGAGCATTATAAGGAGTTTCCCTGGAGAGTAACGCATCAGCAGTGGAAAAGTCTGATAGCGGAGATTTTGCTTCAACGAACAAAAGCCAATAACGTTGTTCCTGTCTACGAGGCTTTTTTTGAACATTTCTCCTCCCCCGAAAAGCTTGCTCAGGCATCAGAAGAAGAAATAGAGCAAGTAATATACCCGCTGGGATTGCGCTGGCGCGCCCCACTTCTGAAAAAACTGGGCGCGCAACTGGTACAAATGCAGGGAGAATTGCCACGAGATTTAGAAGGACTGCTTGAGCTTCATGGTGTTGGCCTTTATGTTGCGGCAGCCTGGCTGAGCTTTCATGGTGGCAGGAGAAGCGTCATTATCGATGCCAATGTTGTCAGATGGATATGCCGGCTCGTTGACCGGCCAATGGATGGCGAGACACGCCGCAAGAGATGGTTAATTGAACTTGCCGCTAAATTGACCCCTGAAAATAACTGGAAAGAGTATAATTACGCGATTCTGGACTTCTCAATGGAAATCTGTACAAAGAAGCCGCAATGCCCGCAATGCCCTTTAGGTCCCGCTATATGCCTCTACGGGCGCAAACAAATTGGAGAGAAATATGGAACTGAGCGATCTTGAAATAAAGTTAAATCACAACTATTAAGCCTGGAGGATTTTCTTCGAGAAGTTCGTAGCTGAGTTGAACTCATGGAACAACTGTATCGCTATACAAACCTGACCATAGATCATATAAAACTGATGAGGTAACTTATCAGTGCTACAAAAATTGTCAGGTATAGATGACAAACAAAGTACTCGACAGCATATACCCGATATGTTACACTCTCCAAAGAACAATGTAGCATAATACATTGTTAATCATAAGGAGTTCTACCATGCTTGATGAGATTCTCAAGGAGTCGTGGACCTACCAGGAAATCTTTCAAAAAGGCTATGTGCAAGGGCTGAAAGCCGCAAGCGACCCAGAACTTCAGCATTGGATAGAACAGGAACGCGAAACTATAATCAAATTTGTTCAGATGCGCTTTCCAGAGATTCTGCCATTTACGCAACCTCATATTGAGTCGCTTCATGGCAGAATTACGTTACAAGCTCTTCTTAATAAGTTGATTGCAATTGCATTTCAGGCTTCAGATGAAGCCAGACAGGCCATTATTGACGCCAGCACAGCAGAAACATCCGAATAAGTACGTTATGTGGAGTGTATGACACAATTACAGGAAAAGCCAACTATTACGAATATCGCGGCGGCCATTGAGAGTATTCTGTTTGTCTCTGGCCGCCCTTTAGAATATGACGAACTGCGCAAGTTGCTTGATATTGACGCGACGTTGCTGAATGATGGCTTAGAGGCGCTGGCGCATCAACTGGCGAGCCATGAGCGCGGCATACGCTTGCAACGATTGGGGACTCAGGTACAACTTGTGACCGCGCCGGAGAACGCGCGCTACATCGCCGCGCTGCTCGGACTGCCTATGACCGCCCGGCTGACTACTGCCGCGATGGAGACGCTGGCCGTCATCGGGTATCGCCAGCCGATTACGCGCGCGCAGATCGAGGCGGTGCGCGGTGTCAACAGCGATCGCGCCCTTGCCAGCCTGATACAACATGGACTGGTGGTGGAGATCGGGCGGGCGCAGACGGTTGGACGCCCCGCGCTCTTCTCGACTACGCCCGAATTTCTCCAGCAGTTTGGCCTGACCAGCCTCGATGAATTGCCGCGCACCGCTCTACAGGACGATCCACCACAGGGAGGAGAGTAGGGTTATGCGTCTCGGCAGGCATATGCCCCTTAATGCAAACGCGCTCAAAGCAGTACAAACTGCGCGCGCCATCGGTTGCGATGCCATCCAGATTTTCGCCAGCAACCCTACCGGTTGGCGTCCACCAGAGGGTAATGGCGCGAGCGCACTGGCCTTTGCCAACGCTGCCCACGAATATGATCTCCAACCTGTCGTTATTCACGCTCCCTACCTGATTAACCTGGCCTCGCCTGATGAATTGATCTGGGAGAAATCCATTGCTCTGCTACAATGGACATTGCAGCGCGGCCTGCTCCTGGGCGCGGGCTACGTCGTTTTTCACACCGGCAGCCATCGCGGTTCCGGCGTGGAGGCCGGTATCGCCCGTATTGCGCAGGCCATCGCGCGCATCCTGCCGGAGACACCACCGGAAGTCATGCTCTTATTAGAGAATGACGTGGGCGCGGGCGCTTCACTTGGACACAGCTTTGCGCAACTGGGCGCGACTCTCGCCTTGCTCCCCGATTACCGTGAACGCCTGGGTGTGTGCATCGACACCGCCCATTTATGGGGCGCGGGACACGATATTTCAACGACATCCTCCGCGCAACTGGTGCTTGAAGAGATCGACCAGGCCATCGGACTAGAGCGTTTGCAAGTCCTCCATCTCAACGATACCGAGAAGGCCCTGGGCAGCCACCGCGACGTTCATGCGCGCCTGGGCGAAGGCATCATCGGCGAAGCTGGCATACGCGCCCTTTTAAGCGACCCACGCCTGTCACACGCCGCCGTGATTTTGGAAACCCCCATCAAAACGGACGAGCAAGACAAAGAAGACTGGGAACACGATAAGGGGCAAATCGCAAAGGCCAGAAGCCTCATGTTGAGCGGGCCTGGAGAGACGCTTCCGTCCTCATTGTAGGGACAAGGGGAGGATGTGAGGATGGGTGGGGGCCTTGTGCTTGTCCTCGTCCAGCTCACGTAATCGGCGGGACATCATGAAACCCCACCGGAATCGTGTGGCGAGGAGGACAAGCACAAGGCCCCCACCCTGCCTCACATCCTCCCCTTGTCCCTACAGAACCAGAGCGAACCTTTCGTACAATTACCGTTTTCGGTGGTATACTATAGTATGCAATTGCGCATTCCAATCCAGTATATTTTTCGAGGAGTAACATGGCTGAGAGCTACCAGCATATTTTAGTTGAACGCGATGAAAATGTCGGTATCGTCACGCTTAATCGTCCACACGCGCTGAACGCGCTCAACTTCGAGCTGGTGAATGAACTGGCCGAGGCGTTAGCGGAGTTTGACCGCAATGAGAGCATTCGCTGCATGGTGATTACGGGCGCGGGTGATAAGGCTTTTGCCGCCGGAGCGGATATTAAGGAGATGTCGGATAAGTCGCCGATTGATATGATGATGGGCGGCTTCGAGGCATGGCAGCGCATCAAACGCCTGCACAAACCAATGATCGCGGCTGTCGGCGGGTACGCGCTGGGCGGTGGCTGCGAGCTTGCCCTGCACTGCGATATGATCGTGGCATCCGAGAACGCGCGCTTTGGGCAGCCCGAGATTCTGCTGGGCGTTATCCCCGGCGCGGGTGGTACACAGCGATTGGCGCGCACGCTGGGCAAGTTCCGTGCTATGGAGATGGTCTTGACGGGCGCGCAGATTTCCGCGCAAGAAATGGCGGATCATGGGCTGGTCAATCGCATCGTGCCAAAGGGCGAACACCTGGTAGAAGCGCTCAAGCTGGCGAAAAGGGTTGCGGAACAGGCTCCCATCGCAATACGCCTGGCGAAAGAAGCGGTCAATGCCGCCTTTGAAACCTCGCTAGAGGAGGGGCTGGATATTGAGCGCAAGAACTTCTTCCTGCTCTTCGCCACCGAAGACATGCGCGAGGGGATGCAGGCATTCATCGAGAAGCGTAAAGCGGACTTTAAGGGGAAATAATATCATGTAGGGACACCCCTCGTGGGTGTCCCGGCTCAAACACACAGGGGACACAATCATGCAAGAAGCCGTTATCCTCTCAGCAGTACGCACACCCATCGG
>DASTKD010000691.1:0-6764 GCA_035716135.1 Ktedonobacteraceae bacterium | reverse complement strand
ATCCACGATGAACGTAAGAGCGATCTTGCGAGAGTTCTGGGCAAACGCTCCCGCGATCATGGGGACGCCGCGAGAAATCCTCTGGACATGTGGAACGGTCGCGCTAGAGGCCATAGCGCGTGTGCAGGGATACATCGATGTAAAACGCAAGCGTTCGCACCACATCTGGACGGCAATATCCTCGACAAAGCAGCTTGAAGATGAGCAGCGCAAACTGCGGCGCATCTGCAACACCCAGAGCATTATCGTCTTTCAGGTTGGTCGCCAGCATGTCGACACCGGCGATCTTCACTATAAACTCGAAGAGCGCATCACACGAGATATGGTGCGCAAGCTGCTCCCTGTGCTCCGTCACTACATGCGTAAAGGCGACCAACTCAGCATCAATGGGAACAATACGCTGGTTGCCCTGCTCAACGCCGACCGCGAAGGAGCGGCATTAATCGCCTTGCGGCTCAAGCGCGTCATGGAGAACCAGTTGCTATCCATAGGCCACAAGCAGTATGCACAACCGATTGTGCGTTACCATGCCGTCTCATTCGGAGAGTGAATGCTGCTCCGGTTCGTTTTGCGCAACCAGCGCTTCAAGTTCGGCGACGACCCGCGCCAATTCCTCGATAAGCGGTGAGGTACCAGCCTCACGGTAGGCAGTGACGAGGGAGCGGTAATACCAGAGCGTTCCCTCCTTACTGCCTGTGAAGCGATGCCAGAGCGCATCGCCCAGGACGCGATAGTCGGCCAGAATGGAGCGGGTATTGTGCAATTTGTCCGCGACGGAGACGAGGCGCACAGAGGCGGAGGCGTGCCGCATCCGGGCAATGTATGCCTCCTTGCGCGGCTTCCAGGGCGGCTTCGGCATGATCTCCGCGTCGGTGCAGCTATCCACGATCTCGACGACGGTATTTCCGAAACGGCGACGTATCTCCTCGCGGGTGGCCGCGCCGCCCTGATCCTCAATAGCATCGTGCAGCAGCGCAGCAATCGCCTCGTCCTCGTTGCCCCCGTTTTCCAGCACAATGCCAGCCACCGCTAACAGATGCGCAATATAGGGAATCGTCGTTCCCTTCCGCACCTGTCCTGCATGGAGCTGCGTCGCATAAACCAGCGCCTCCTCAAAACGTGCCGTGAGCGCCATTGTGTGTCCTCCGCTTCTCTGTCAGTTTGTTTTGGATATCAGCTATCATAGCACGTGTGCCAAACTGTATTCTCATATGCATAGGAGGAGAACGTCAAGATCACCCGCCATCTAGCTTCCCCAATGGAACCTGAGTGAGCATATGGGTTCCTTGTTCAACCGCACCGCATGGGCTGCTAGCCCGGCCTGCCGCGCCAGTTCGTCCAGCAACCGCCGGTCGGCAAGCGTGAACGATTCCCCAGGCGCGCGTGGAGCCAGGCGCAGCTGACCAATGGTGTCGGCCTGGTAGACCAGTGGCAGCACCAGTGGCTCTCCCACAGGCATACCAGCACTTGCGGCAAGCGCAAAGGTGTCCTCGTGCTTCAAAAGAATAGCCACATACGGCAACTTGAGCGCCTGGGCCACTGTCTCCACAATGGTCGACAACACGGCATCTGGAGCCAGCGTTCCTTCAAGGCGCTGGCTCAACTGCGTGATGACGCTATAGGGTTCATCACGCTGGCCGTAGAGCAGGCGGTTCGCCCCTCGCTGTAACACGGCGCGCAAGGGTTGGAACAGCACTGCCACCAGCCCTGTGGCTACCAGCGAGATCAGCAGATTCCCACTGGTGCCAATGAGTGTACCCAGGCCTCCTACCACCAGCACGTACACTCCAACGATGCAGACGGAGAGGATGCTGTAGACCAGCGTGCGATTGATGAGAATGTCAATATCCCAGAGTTGTGAACGCACGATCGCCAGGCCAATAAAAAACGGGACCAGCAGCACGAAGCCATAGAGGGCGATGCCAGCGATCACGTTGACCAGTGGGCTTGTCAGGTAGATGGTTGGAAAGACCAGCTTGAGGTTCAGCAGCAGCAGGTACCCTCCCCAGGCCAGGGAGAGGCCATAGACGACCCACTTAGACTGCTGGCGCTGGACGGGACTGGACACCCGCCGGTAGCGATAGACCTGCACGGCGATAAAGCTGCCAACCTGCCCGATCAGAGCCAGGTTAAAAAGCAACGGGTAGGTGTAGAACGGGTTAAAAGAAGCAAACGGAAAGAACGTGGTGATCCCCTCGTAGATCAGCATCAGAAAGAAGACCCAGCGTACCCACCTGGGGACAAAGTGTCCGGTGGGAAACACGTAATAGAAGAGGCTGAGGCAGAGATAGCCAAGAAAGCTCAAGCTATGGGCCGGGAGCCACCAGGGTGAGGGAAGGGTACTCAGAAAGCCATTGTTAAACACAATGGGAAAGATGCCCAGGGAGACGGCGGCCAGAAGCGCCACGCGGGCATCCGGCTTGCGCCAGAAGAGGAAGGCCGCGACCAGCCAGTATCCAAAGGAAAAGATGCTATCACGGACGACGGTGTAGATACCAAAGAAGTCTCTGGAAAGTCCGGGGCCTTGAATGGTTCGCACGACGACGGGTCCAGACACATGGCATGTAGAGGCTGGGCCTGAGCAGTAGTAATTCGCAATGTACGAGAGGACACTGCCGGCATAGAAGCCCACAGACAGCACACACAGGGTCAGACACACGAGCCGAGCAAGCACAAGCCAGTGTCCATGTAGGCGCGTTTCTGTCTCGCGTCGTGGATCGAGGACTTCGGCAAGGCCAGCCGATGCAGTGGGAGAGTTCATTGCTGTTCTCCTGGAAGGCTACTCCGGCTTCTCTGCCGAACCAGGCGAGACCAGACCGGTGCGGATGGCGTAGAGTGTTGCTTGCGTGCGGCTCTGCACCCCCAGTTTGGAGAGAATTCTGCTCACGTGCGTCTTGATGGTCTTCTCCGTATTGTTCAGGTTGCGGGCGATTTGCTTGTTGGATTGGCCCTGGGCCAGCAGCCGCAGCACCTCGGTCTCGCGCTCGGTGAGTGCTTCGGGACTTTCAGGGCCACCCACAGCCTGCATCAGCCGTGCGGCAGCTCTGGGCGTCAACTGTACCTGCCCGGCGGCGGCAGCTTTGATCGCCTGGCATAACTCCTGGGCCTGTGTGTCCTTCAGCAGGTAGCCGATGGCTCCCGCACGCACCGCCCCCACCACCGAGGCATCCTCCAGGACACTGGTCAGGGCCAGCACCTCGGTCTCAGGCAATTCGCGCCGGATGACAGCGGTGGCGGCAATGCCATCCATCCCCGGCATCAGCAGGTCCATCAGCACTACGTCGGGCGTAAGTTCTCTCGCCAGGCTCACCGCCTCGGCCCCGTCCGCCGCCTCACCCACCACCTCCAATTCAGAGTCATACTTCAAGAACGTCCGCAGCCCTTTGCGCACAACCATATGGTCATCAACGAGCAAGATGCGAATCGTCATAGCCACCTCCCTTTGTAAGCGGTTTTTGCGCTTCCCAAAGTTGTAGAGAAAATGCATCGTTGGCCAGATGTGTTTGGCGTTCCCGGAACCTATACTTGCTCTATCAGAAGTCAGGAATGTGAGGTGTGTCCATCATTGCTCCGCCTGATGGACGAGTAGCGCTACATTGTGGAAATGAAAAGCTCTGCTTCCTATTGTACCATACCGCTTCTGTTTCTGGCATCGTCAGAGATAGGGTTGGGCAGCAGACGAGGTGCTGATGATTCGCGCAGATCGCCAGGGCGATCGCGTCATGGAGAAACGCAGAGCCAGCGATACCCTGCTCTCGGCCATTCAGCTGGCAGCAGCACAGGCTGAAAAGGGTTGAGTAACTTGTTGTTTTCCTGTGAGCTCATGTCGTATGAGCAAGCAGCCGACCGGAAGAAGGGGAGCGCAGGCAGCTCTCCGCCGCAACCGAAGTAACCAAAAGGAGAGACTCTATGTTTCAATCGATCAACAACCAGCGGGATCGGCTTTCCTACCTCTGGCTCGCGCTGGGCATCGTGCTCTTGCCCTTCTCCATGCCCAATTGGACGATCGCCCTGACCGCCTGGTTGGCCCCCGTGTTCTTGCTCCGTTTCGTCCGCACCCAGCCCCTGCTGCGCGGTATGCTGCTTATGCTCCTGGCGGGCGCGCTGGCATTGATGGTTGGACTGCAAGGGGTGCTTCTAGCATCGGGGGTGTTCTACTACCTCGATGTATTCAGCGCGGCCGTCGTGGGCATCGTACCCTATCTGCTCGACCGCCTGCTGGCCCGGCGACTGGGTGGGCTGCTCAGCACCCTGGTGTTTCCGCTCGCGGTGACGAGCGTGTGGTACCTGCTCGGTCTGTTGAGCCCAACGGGGACCATATTCAATCCGGCCTACACTCAGTACGGCGATTTGCCGCTGATGCAACTGGTGTCAGTGACCGGCCTGTGGGGCATCGTCTTCTTGATGAGCTGGCTCGCCTCGGTGGTCAACTGGGCCTGGGAGCAAGGCTTTGCCTGGCCGAAAGTGCGTCCGGGACTGCTGCCCTATGGTGGTCTGCTGGCGCTGGTGTTCCTGGGAGGAGGCGCACGCCTGGCCTTCTTCGCCCCGCAGGGAGCGACTGTGCGTGTCGCTGGCGTCACGGCTCTGCATTATCATACCCTCCTCCCATCCACCAACTTCGGCGCGCTGCTGGATGAGAAGACGACGCAGGCACAGAGACAGGCCATCCGCCCGGTACTGGCTCAGGTCGATGCGAATATGCTCGCCCTGAGTCAGCAAGAAGCCCGTGCTGGGGCTAAAGTAGTGGTCTGGCCCGAAAGCGGTGCGACGGTGCTGCAAGAAGACGAAGCTGCTTTCGTGCAACAGGCCCGTGCCGCTGCTCGCGCCTCTGGCATCTACCTGGTTATGGGTCTGGCTGTGGTTCTGCCGAGCCAGCAATCTCCCTTTGGCCAAGATGAATCGGTGCTGATTGACCCAAGCGGCAAGGTCGTCTGGGTCTACCAGAAAGCTCACCCTGTTCCAGGTGAGGAGAATTTACGCCTGGTGCCAGGCAATGGCCAGATTCCTGTTGTGGCTACCCCATATGGACGCCTGGCGTCGGTCGTCTGTTACGATACGGACTTTCTGGACATCATTAGTCGGACAGGTCAGGCCAATGTTGACCTCCTGCTTTCACCCGCTGGCGATTGGAGAGAGATTGACCCCTACCATACCCAAATGTCGGCGTTCACAGCGATTGAGACTGGCTCCTCTGTGGTCAAACAGACGGACGGCGGGCTCTCGATGGCGGTAGATTACGAAGGACACGTGCTGGCGTCAACCGACTTCTATAGCACCGATCCCCAGGTGATGGTGGCCTACGTCCCCATGCAGGGTGTGCATACAATCTATGCCACGATCGGCGACCTGTTCGCCTGGCTCGGTCTCGTGGGCTTGGTCGTGCTGATCGGTTTGGCGGTTGCACGCAGACCGAAAGTAGGGAAGGCAGTTGAAGCGGCAGCGAGCGGAGAACCCCTCCCCGTTTCCTAAAGAATGAATAAGGTATTGCTTTCTAGTTCGCTTCTGTCGTTGCGTGTGAGCCAGGAACAGGCTTACAGGCAAGGGGTCGTCACACCCCAGGAAGGAGTTCATATGTCCTCTGTCACGTTGTATCGTGCAAGCGGTCTGGCCCTGCTGCTAGGGGCGGTGCTCTTCATCATCGGTATCAGCCTTGCGTTTGTTTCCAAGACGGACACTCCCCCCGGGTTGGTCATGGCAGGGGTGTGGACGAGTGGATTGATGCTGCTGTTGCTGGGGCTACCCGGCATTGTCGCACATCAGGCGGCACGTGCTGGCTGGCTCGGGTTCGTCGGGTTTCTCCTGACGTTTAGCGGTGCGTTTCTCGTCGTAAGTTACTTCGCTGTCGTTTACCTCACCATCCGCCCCTGGTTCGCGGTTCATGCGCCTAAAGTGGGGGAACAATTCTTGTCGACCAATCCGGCAATGTTTCTCGTGGGAACCTTCCTGTCATGGGGGGGTCTGGTGCTGCTCGGGAGTGCGACGATGCGAGCCAGGGTGTTCTCACCATGGGCTGGCTTGCTCCTCATTGTAGCGGTCGTCGTTGATTTCTTCAGTACTCCGGGCGGCATTGTGGGCAGCATTGCTAGTCCCCTGTCTAATGTGATTCTCGTGCTCGGACTGGGGTGGATGGGATACACGCTCTTAACCGCGAAAGGCGAGGCGAAGGCAGTCCCACAACCCGTCCTGGTGCCATGAGGAAATGCCAGGCATGTGAAGAGTTGTGCGCCGCAGGCACCGAAACCGAGGGGCTGGTGCAGGCCTGAGTTCGTCACGGGGAGAGCTTGGTGGAGTTGGGTCCAGCGCACGGACCCGGGCCTCGGTCAGGGTAGTGGGGCCAAAGCGCTTATACATGTTGCCGGCAGGCCGAAGTCGGCCAAACAGGAGGTTTTCTCATGAAAAGATATTTCAACGATGATATACTATCTTCAAGCCGAATTATGAATTTTAACAAAATCATCCTTTAAGGGAAGTGTTGGTGACAATTGATGGCGAATAACTATACGACGAAGATTGGACACGCGCATTTGAAGGTGCGCGATCTGGACAGGGCGATTGATTTCTATACTCGCTTCCTGGGAATGCACCTGACGGAGCGGGTGGATAACCACTACGCCTTCCTGACGAGCGGCCCGCTGCACCACGAGATCGCGTTGCAGCGGGTCGGGCCGAACGCTCCCCGGCCCCCGGTGCATGGCACGGGTTTGTATCATGTCGCCTTCGAGGTTCCCGACCGTCGCGCTTTTGCCGAGGCATATCGCACGCTG
>DASTKD010000690.1:0-14313 GCA_035716135.1 Ktedonobacteraceae bacterium | reverse complement strand
GAAAAAGCTACCGCTATGCCCATGGCCTCTCATAAACAATACAGGAGCAAGCGATGATCAACTCGGTGAAAGCGCCGTGTGACGAGGGCATTCTCCGTTCGAAACCCGTTCACACTCCCAGTGTCCCATATGTCGGGATCTGGATACTGGTCGCGACGATTCTTGGATCGAGCATGGCCTTCATTGACGGCTCCGTCGTCAATGTCGCCCTGCCCGTACTCCAGCGAGACCTGAACGCCACCTCTTCTGATGTGCAATGGGTGGTGCAGGTGTACTCCCTCTTTCTCTCCACCCTCATCCTGGTTGGCGGAGCCCTGGGCGACCAGGTTGGGCGTCGCCGCATCTATGTGCTGGGCGTTGTTGTCTTCTCGCTCTCTTCTATCTGGTGCGGCCTGTCGCCGACGATTACGCAGCTCATCATCGCCCGCGCGGTGCAAGGGATCGGCGGCGCGCTGCTCATTCCCGGCAGCCTGGCGATCATCAGCGCATCGTTTGATGAGCAGCGGCGCGGTCAAGCGATCGGCACCTGGTCTGGATTTACCTCGGTCACCTCCGTGATCGGTCCTGTCCTCGGCGGCTGGCTGATACAGGTGGCCTCCTGGCGCTGGGTCTTCTTCCTCAACGTCCCGCTCGCCGTGATCGTGCTGATCGTGGTCTTCTGGCGCGTGCCGGAGAGCCGCCGCGAAGGAGTCTCAGGGGGATTGGATTGGCGGGGCGCGGGGCTTTCGACCGTCGGCCTTGGGGGTGTCGTCTATGGGCTGACCGAGGTGAGCGCTCTCGGTTTGAGTCACCCCCTCGTACTCGGCACCATGGCTGTCGGCATTAGCGCCCTGATCGGGTTTCTCCTGGTCGAGGCACACATCACAGCTCCCATGGTTCCGCTCACCTTGTTTCGCTCATCGACGTTCAGCGGCACCAATCTGCTCACGTTCCTCCTGTATGCTGCACTGGGCGGGGCGACCTACTTCTTGCCCTTCAACTTGATTCAAGTGCAGGGATACTCTACGGCGGCGGCAGGCGCGGCCCTCGCGCCATTTGCCCTGATGATGTTCCTGCTCTCGCGTTGGACGGGGGGAGTGGTGAAACGCTTCGGCGCGAAGCTGCCGCTGATCGTTGGACCATCCATCACGGCGCTCGGCTTCCTGCTCTTTGCCGTGCCGGGCATCGGCGGCACCTACTGGACAACCTACTTCCCCGCCGTCCTGGTGATGAGCCTGGGCATGGCGATTACGGTTGCGCCGCTGACCACAACGGTGATGAACTCGGTTGGTGAGGACCAGGCGGGTACGGCCTCGGGCATCAACAATGCCGTCTCGCGAACGGGCGGTCTGCTGGCGATTGCCGTCCTGAACATCGTCCTCGTGGGCGTCTTCGGCCAGACCCTTGGGCCTCGTGTGTCGGCCTTGAATCTGCCAGCCGGGGTGCAGCAGGCCATTGCCGGACAGTCTACCAGGCTGGCCGGCATCGAGATCCCGCGAGGCGTGAGCGCAACGGTACAGGCGGCCATCCAGCAAGCCATCGATGGGGCCTACATCACCGGGTTCCGCACGCTGATGCTCATTTGCGCAGGGCTTGCGCTGGTCAGCGCGGTGATTTCGTGGGTGATGATTGGTGGCAAGGCTGCGAATCATGCGGGAAGTGCTGCTGGAGCGGAGCAGCACTCATAGGTGTCTCACTACCGTTAGAAATGGGGGTAATGTAGCTATGAAATCGCAGATTCAACGCTCACCAGAGTTCCGCGTGGGCTTAAACAACTTTGTTTCGTCGTGTCACACAATAATTCTCTAGAACGAGAGGTACCTATGAACGAAATGCACGTCGATGGAGCTGTCATCGGCTTCGGCAAGGGAGGAAAGACTCTGGCAGTGTTCCTGGCAAACCAGGGCATGCAGATCGCGCTGATTGAGCAGTCGCAGGAGATGTATGGGGGAACCTGCATCAACATCGCTTGTATCCCCTCCAAAGCACTGGCACTCGCCGCCGAAGCGGGGATGGGTCGACATTTTACCACCTTTGAGGAGCAGGCTGCGTACTATCAGGAGGCTCTCTACACCAAAGGTCAACTGACCTCATTCCTGCGCCAGAAAAACTACGCGAACGTGAACAACAATCCCCATGCGCAGGTTATTGATGGCAAAGTCTCATTTCTGTCACCGCATGAAATGCACGTAAAGCTCAGCGCATCGGATGAGGACTTACTCGTGTACGCGGAAAACATTTTTATCAACACCGGAACCTTTCCCGCGATGTCACCGATTGCGGGTCTGACGGAGAGCAAGCGCGTCTATAACAGTACTAGTCTGATGGAGTTGCAGTCGTTGCCCCGCGAATTGGTGGTGATCGGGAGTGGTCATGTCGGCCTGGAGTTCGCCTCAATCTATACGGGGTTTGGTTCCAGAGTCACAGTAATCGCACGATCTGCTGCCTTGCTCCCCGGCTATGACCGGGAGATCGCAGAACTCGTCCAGCACACCATGGAGCAACGCGGCATTCAATTTCGCTTTCACAGCACTGTTCAGCAGGTGCAGGATCGCGATGAGCACACGTATGTGACGCTTTCCGATGGCGTGGAAATAGCCACCGATGCTATTCTGCTGGCCGTGGGAAGAACTCCGGTCACCAAAGACCTGGCATTAGAGAAAGCAGGGGTTGCGATGGACAAGCGCGGCTTTATCAAAGTGGACGAGTTTCTGCGCACCACAACCCCCAACATCTGGGCACTCGGCGATGTCAATGGCGGACCACAGTTTACCTACATCTCACTCGATGATTTTCGTATCGTCAGAGACCAGTTTGTCGACGGCAAGCAGCACTCACGCCTGGATCGCCGTAACGTTCCCTCCTCATTGTTTATTGAGCCAACTCTGTCCCACGCTGGGTTAACGACCGAAGAAGCACAGGCGCAGGGCTACGGAGTGAAGGTGGCAAAGCTGCCCGCGGCGGGAATTCCTCGTGCGCAACAGTTGCAGCAGACGGATGGCCTGCTCAAAGCAGTGGTGGACGCCCAGACCGGCCACATCCTGGGCTGTACCCTGTTCTGTGCCGATTCGAGCGAGGTCATCAATACGGTGAGTATGGCGATGAACGCGGGGCTGGACTACACCGTGTTGCGCGATACGATCTTCACCCATCCCTCGATGTCCGAGGCACTAAACGATCTCTTCACACAGGTGAAGTAGGCATCTAAAGACAAGGCAAGGGAGCCAGACCTGAGCCTGTTTTGGAGGATCACTATGTGAAGCTCTACGTATGTTAGAGCTTGCACCTGTCGGTGTGACGTTGTATAAAGCACTGTGGACAAGATACGCACCATTGCAAGGTGAACAGAGAAGGCGTGTACAGCAGGAGAAAGACATGGAAAACCTAAGCAAGACGAAGCAAGGAGCAGCAGCGGAGCTCTGGCCTTCGTTGCCATTTGAGGCATGGCAGGATACCTGTGAGACCCTCCACATGTGGACCCAGATCGTAGGGAAGGTCAGAATGGAGCTGAGCCCATTTGTGAATCTATAATGACCCTATGATTTCAGACAAAATTTGATCGGTTTGTAAGGTGTAAACAAAGTCATGCAGAAGAAAACGCGGAAGCAGTACAGCACAGAGTTCAAGGTCAAAGTGGTCAAGGAGATGCTCCGAGAAGAAAAAACGGTGGGGCAATTGGCAGCCGAATATGGGGTGCATAGTAATATGCTCTATCGCTGGCGAGATCAGGCGTTAGCTGGCTTGACGGGCCTCTTCAGTGACCAGGCAGCCCAGGAACTAGCACAGATAGCTAGCATATGCAATGAGATTCGGGAGGCAGCGCATCATCTTTATGCCCAGGGACAATATCCCACAGAATGGAAGATCAGGAGAATAATTACAACGCGGGGAGCCTTCAAAATACCCGAGGTGCGAGAAGCATGGAAAAACCTGTTACGTGAGCTGGATGAAGAAGTGTAGCAACTCGATTTGGTACGATTGGAAGCATAGTCTGTCCGCGGCGGACAAAGTATGGGTCTAGTCACAGCACACAAGTGGAGGGCAATAAAAAAGGGTGACCGATGGGGCTTGAACCCACAACCGCTGGAGCCACAATCCAGAGCTCTGCCGATTGAGCTACGGTCACCATGCATTGAACGTACCGTCAGTATAGACGACGCTATGCGCTTTGTCAAGCAGTGAATGGCATCAAATTCCATTATCATCCGCGCTTCCACCCTGTAGTTAATCGCGCTTTAACCGACTGTTGACAATGCACCTTCCTGGCTTAATAAATGTTTGCTATCATTATATATGGAAGGAAGAGAAAGGTAGCAGTCCTCGTCACGAGGCTAGAGAGAAGCGAGAAAAACGATGGAGAGTTTAGAACAAGAGCTGATGACGATGCTCCGTAACTTACCGGTTCCGATCACGATCACCTGGCGAGGCGGCCAATATTACTGGCAGTGCGGTCAGAGAACCGGCTCATCGTCCCACCTGATTGGCGCTACAGAGGCGGCTTTACGCTATGCGCTAAGCGAGCGGAACAGCCGAACAGCCGTGTAGATGCCATAAAAGAGCAAAAATTAGCTCGCCGGGAGCGTTGGACGCGGGATGCGCGTCTGTGAGCCGACATCATCTTCGCCAATGGAGTGACGCAGCAGCGCGGGAATGTCGTTGAAGTCGCTGTCGAAGCGTCGCGCCGCGATGATGCGATCGGGGCGCACGAGGTAGAGCGAACGCGACCCGGCATTGTAGATACCGGCTGCTTTGCTTTCGCCATCCAGTACAATGGCAATGTTATCACCGGCAGGCAAATCAGGCGTGGACGAGGTGATAATGAGAAAAGAGACTGGCACCCCGGACACCTGTACAGGCACCTGTCGCAATACCGCAAGCGCCATTTCAACATCATGGGTAAAGCACAGCGCCACAAAACCTGTAGCGCATCGTTGCAGGAGCGCTACGGGTAGACCTGTATCAGCGTCGGGCAATGCCAGCGCGGGAGCAGGCATACCCACAACCGGCCCGGCCCGAAAACGCTTCAAGATGGCGGTTTGTTCGGCTGACTGCCTCATAAAGCGCCCGCCCAGGTAGAAGCGATGGTCTTCGGAAAGCAGAGGCGATGCCGGGTAGGCGCTTACGTCTGTCTTGTCGCCGAGCTTAACGGAGTCACGCAAGAATTTGAGCGGCTGACTTAACCTGAGCGAGGTGTTACGCCGCCACTGCGCCATGCCTGACGGCGGCCATAAAAAGCTCATCATATCAGATGTACGGCGCTGAGCATCAAGCGCGGCGGCATGTCGCTCTTCATCATAGGTATTCAGCAATGTTTCCAGCGCCACACCGGCCCGCACCAGCGCCAACTTCCACACCAGGTTCCAGGCATCCTGCGCCCCACTGTTGACTTCGCTGGTGCCAAACAACGAGAGCGAGCGGGCGGCGCTGCCGAGAAATAGCACCCTCCCCTGCTTGAAACGCGGCATGACGCCATAACGATAGCTATACGTACTCAGGGCCACGACTTCAAAGGCGCGATCTCCCAACAAAGCCGCGAGACGTTGTTGCAGCGCATCCGGCTGGCAAACTTTCGCAAGGTCGTCGGCAGGCGCAAGCTGGTAAATGACGTGCGCCATGCCATCGGGAAGCGGGTGAACTTGCGCGATGCGGCCAGAGTTAAACGGCGCATTGAACCAGAACCAGCGTTCGGGAGTGTCTCCCAGGGTGGTCAACACATCCAGGTTCAGAAAGCGCTGGTCGTGTGTATGCGATGCATCAGCTATACCCGCTGCACTGTGCGCGGGCGTTGGTGGCCCATTCGTCAGAAATAGATAGGGGGCGCGTAAATAATACTGGCCTTTCGTCGTCACAAGCGTGACACCTACACTCTCGAGATGTGGTGCTACCTCTGTTACCTGGTGTTGCCACAGTACGTGGCACAGGCGCGTCGCTTGCAGCGCGTGCAACAGCAATTGTTCCAATACGGACTGGTGGATATTCAGAATGCGTGGATAATGTTCTCCCGCCTCATAAGTGGTCAGGGGCGCGCGATAGAGTTGCGCTTTGCGAAACAGAACCCGCTCGCTCACCGGAACAACGCCGTGCGAGGCGATGTGTTGAGTCAGTTCGCTCCCACCCCATGCCTCCAGGATTTCAAGTGTATAGCGGTCGAGCAGGGCAAGCGCGTTGCTTTCCTGGGACGTTCCTTCCCCCTCCTCGATTATCACACAGGGAATACGCTGGTACGTCAGTCCCAGAGCCAGAATGAGGCCAATCGGATTAGCCCCCACGATAATGACAGGATCGTGCCAGATGGTCGAAGCCGTAAGTTGTGACAACGCTTGAGCTACCATACGTGTTCGTTGGTTACTCCCAGAAAACTCTATTCGATAGTGTATCCTCTCCGCGCAAACGTATATTTTTAGAGTATATTGCCTGATAACATCAAGAGTTACGTCTGTCTCCCTGGTCCGGGTAACTCGCTGATGGCGATACATACGGCTGAGGCCGGTAGCTTTGGCCGGGACTGGCCTGTATTCCTGCTACTGGCGAAGCTGGACGCTGCTGGCGACGCACTCGGACAAACTTATAAATCGCGCTGACAGCCCACAACGCGCCCAACGCGATGAGTATAATGCCCACATCCAATCCAACGTTACTGATAGGCGATGCACGCAAGCTACTGATATAATCACCTGTGGTATATTTTACAGTCGGACTACCAAAGGGATCATACATCTGAAGCGCGACTATGTGTTTGGGCGTGTCGTCTGTATAATAGATGTCAACCCGCTCATTTGCGACAGTCGGGTCGGTCCAGGCGGGGCTGAATGTGCTTTTATCAAAGATATAGAGATCGTCAGGATCGGTGCTTATTTGTAAGTAGGTCGCGTCGTATAGACCGTTGGTGGTATGCGCGTAGTCTTTCTGAATATGTCCGGTGATTTCCTTAAAAGAGGAATTATTCGCGTTAGAGGCGATAAAAGCGATGCCAATGATAATAATAAAAAGGCCCTGGATAATACGCAAACCCGGAATTTTGCCGCGCTGAAATATTTTCTGCATTTCCGCGCTCGAACGTGGGCGCACCCGGTATCTGAACATGTCGGCTTCTCCGTCCTCGAAGCAAACCTACTTCATTATTAAAGAACATCTCAAAGCTACTGTACCAGAATGTACCGCCGCATACAAGCGTAGCGGTACTTTTTGTGGGGGAATTCAATAGGTCAGGATGGTATCAATTACCATATTCCAGAAACGCTCCACTTCGAGGGCATAACCGACGCGCGCGTTTGGCGGTTTGCCAAATTTGCCGTAGACATCGCACATGGTACGGCCAGCCGTCCATACTCCGGTAGTCTCGATTTCTACGCGCATGGTATGCGCGTGTAGGATAGTGGGATCGATGACGGCGGCGACGGCGCATGGGTCATGCACGGGCGCGGCTGGAAAGCCAAAAACGTTGTGGTAAGTATCGGCAAAGAAGACCAGCAGGTCTGCCGCGAATGTGGCAACCGGGCGCTGCGCGGCTCGCAGACGCGCAGTTACCTGCTCTGTCGCTAACGCCTGGTGAGTCACCTCGAGGGGAACCATCGTGATGGGTCTGCCACAGCCAAAGACGATTTCCGCCGCTTCGGGATCGGTGTGAATATTAAACTCGGCGCTCGGCGTGACGTTTCCTATGCCCATCGCGCCGCCCATCAGCGAGATAGCGGCGATTTTGGGAACAATGGCGGGCGCACGGCGCATGGCGGCGGCAATGTTGGTGAGCGGGCCGGTTGGCACCAGCGTGATGTCTCCATCCGAGTTGAGCAACAATTCGATCAGCAGATCAACGCCATGACGCGGATCAAGCTCAATGTCAGGTTCGGGAATATGTGGACCATCCATACCTGACTCGCCATGAATATCGGGCGCGTGTTGCGCCGGACGCAGCAGAGGGCGGTCCATACCCCTGGCGATAGGAACATGGCGGATATTTGCCAGCGAACAGACCTTCAGCGCGTTGCGCGTGGTCTTCTCGACCGACTGGTTGCCAGCAACAGTTGTGATGGCGAGCAGATCAATTTCAGGATGATGAGCGGCCAGCAAAATGGCAATGGCATCATCATGCCCTGGGTCGCAATCAAGGATGATTTTGTATTTCATGTGATCCTTGCGAGCAAGCGGACTATGCACATAAGTATAGTTCGCGGAAGGTGAAATTGCAATGGATGAATTTGTAGGATAATGAAAAAGAGAACCTGGCCCAAATGCACAAGAAAGCAGGAACACGCTTTGTTCCTCGTGGAGATCGGCAGTCAGGCTGGTTCCTGTGGCCCTGGGGGAGTTGTCGAAAGTACTCGGAGCGCCCACGCGCTCCGCGCAAAGCACACCAGGACCATCAGCGTAGCAAGCACCATTACAATGGATGGGAGCAAGACCTCCACTTTGAGAGGGGCAAAGAGATCGGACTGCAAGAAGAGCCTCCACCAGGCAAAGGAATCGTGTGAAGTAGAGAGTGATACCGGTTATTCGGATAGGTACTAAGCAATACCTCGACGCTTCCTCTCAGTATTGATATAATGACGGTAAGAAGTAAGTAATATATGCGACAGGTAACAGATACATATGACATCACGAAACAACCTTGTTATCGGACAATCGGGCGGGGCGACCGCCGTCATCAATGCGAGCCTGGTTGGAGCAGTCAATAGCGCTATGCAGGATGCGCGTTTTGATGGTATTTATGGCATGAAGTATGGTGTGGAAGGGCTGTTGAAGGAAGAACTGATCGATTTGCGCCAACAGCCTGCCGGGTTGTGGCCGCGCCTGCTCAATACACCTTCGGCGGCGCTTGGCTCATGTCGCTATAAGCTGCAAGAGGAAGATCCTGAGCGGGCTATCGAGATACTGCGCCGCTATGATATTCACGCGCTGCTGTATATTGGTGGCAATGATTCCGCCGATACGGCACACCGCGTAGCGGAGGCGGCTCGGCGCATGAGCTACGACCTGCGGGCAATTAGCGTGCCGAAAACTATTGATAACGATCTTCCGCACACCGACCATTGTCCCGGTTATGGCAGCGCGGCGCGTTTTATTGCCCTCGCTACCATAGATTCGACCATGAACACGAAATCGATCCCCTGGCACTATCCTGTCAAAGTGATCGAGACGATGGGACGGGATGCTGGCTGGCTGACTGCATCAGCCGCCCTGGGCAAGCGCGACGAGGATGACGCGCCGCATATCCTGCTCATCCCCGAACAGCCCTTTAACGAGCAGCGTTTTTTGCAACAGGTTGAAGAAACTTACCGCAGGGTCGGTTACGTTATAATTGTAACGGCTGAATCGCTGCGCGATGAACAGGGGCAGGCGCTTGGCGCGGTTGGACAGGTGGGACTGGATGCGTTCCAGCATCCACTTTTGAGCGGCGCGGCGCAACAACTGGTAGAATTGGTCAAGAGCAAATTGAAGCTGCGGGCGCGTTTTGAGAAGCCGGGCGATTTACAGCGCATGGCCTCGAATTGCATCTCAATCACCGACCGCGACGAAGCTTACCTGGTAGGAAAAATGGGTATACAGGCACTGTTGAACGGCGAACACGATAAAATGGTAACGCTGGTACGTCACGACGAACCGGTATATCATTGCGAGACCGGGCTGGTGGCGCTGAGCGAAGTAGCGAACGTGCAGCGTTTGATGCCCGATAGCTACCTGAATAGCAGCAAAACGATGGTCACACAGGCATTTTACGACTATGCCTTACCTTTAACTGGAGAAGCATTACCAGTACACGCGAAGCTGGAACAGATAAGGATATCATCATGAGTAAAATTCGACGGGCCATTCTGGTGGTCCTGGATGGCGTGGGCGCGGGCGCGAATCCCGACGCGCATAGCTATGGGGATGATGGAGCCAGTTCGCTTGAACATTGCGCGCAGGCCGTTGGTGGTCTGCACCTGCCGAACCTGGGAAGCCTGGGCCTGGGTAACATCACTCCCATCCTGGGTACGCCACCCACCGAACAGCCGCGTGGCTCATTTGGGCGCATGGCGGAGGCGGGCGCAGGCAAAGATAGCACAACTGGTCACTGGGAAATGACCGGCGTGGTATTGCAGAAACCGTTGCCTACCTACCCACACGGTTTCCCCAGGGAAATTGTAGAGCATTTTGAGCAGGCTATCGGGCGTAAGGTCATCGGCAACAAACCGGCATCCGGCACCGAGATTATCAAAGAGTTGGGCGAGGAGCATATACGCACCGGCCAGCCTATTCTGTATACATCGGCGGATAGCGTCTTTCAAGTTGCCGCGCACCAGGATGTCATTCCGCTCGAGGAACTGTATCACATGTGCCGCATCGCCAGGGAAATGCTTACCGGCGACAACGCGGTCGGGCGCGTCATTGCGCGTCCTTTTATTGGCACGCCGGGGAACTTCAAACGGACCGAACACCGGCGCGACTTCTCGCTCGCTCCCCTGGGAACTACGCTGCTGGATGTGCTGAAAGCCAGTGGCAAAGAGGTAGTTGGTATTGGCAAGATCGATGACTTGTTCGCGGGTCGCGGTCTGACGCAACGAGATCATACCGAGACCAACGCCGAGAGCATGGCCGCTACCCTACGCTGGATGGAGCGCGACTTCGAAGGGCTGCTGTTTGTCAACCTGGTCGAATTTGATATGTTGTGGGGCCACAGGCGCGACAGCCAGGGTTATGCGCAGGCTTTGCAGGAAGTAGACACCTGGTTCGAGGAGGTGCGCGATATTATGCTGGGGGGCGACGCCATCTTCTTCAGCGCGGATCATGGCGTAGACCCGACCTACCGGGGCAGCGACCATACACGCGAGATGGTGCCTTTGCTGGCCTATGGCGGACCGGTACGGGCGGGCGTCAATCTGGGAGTGCGTTCAACCTTTGCCGACCTCGGACAAACGCTATCGCAGGCATTTGGCGTCGAGCCACTGGCGGCTGGCACCAGTTTCGCGGAGGAGTTGGGATTGTTATGACCGAAACACAACGCCGTGACACGCATGGCATGTTACATGGTGAGCGGGTTTACCTGCGCCCTCCAACCATGCGTGACGCGCAACACGTCTTTAACTGGGAAAGGGACGACGAGGTCTGGCGTTACGACCCTCATCGCCCCTACTCACAGACGATAGCCGAGTTTCTGCCCATTTTTGAACGCAACTATGTGCGCGGCAACGGCAGACAATTCTGGTACATCATCGAGGATGAACAGCATATCCCGATTGGCACTATCACTTATTTCAACCTCGATTACCGCGTAGCTCAAGCAGAAGTTGGCCTGGGGCTGGGCGATAAGACACGCTGGGGCATGGGCTACGGGCCGGAAGCGATACGCACGCTGGTAGCGTACCTGTTCAATACGGTGCGCCTGGCGCGTGTCTACGCGGAAACCGCGCTCGCCAATAAACCGGCACGCAGCGCATTCGCTAAAGCCAATTTTGTAGAGGTAGGCCCAATTTACGATCCACGCAGTTCAGGCGAACCCTGGGTACTGCTTGAAATAAGGAGAAGGGGACATTAATTCTTGAGTAATACACAGGTCAACATCGATCCCGCCATTTTCTCGGCATACGATATTCGCGGGATTTACGGCAAAGACCTCACCGACGAGATTGCTTATCGCATTGGAAGGGCAGCCGCCCTTTACTTGAAAGTGCCAGAAATCGCGGTCGGGCGCGATATGCGCGTCTCATCGCCCGTGCTGGCAGCCGCTCTGTTGCGCGGCATCACCGACCAGGGCGTCAATGCCGTCGAGCTTGGTCTGACCACCACCGACGAACTGTACTTCGCGGTTGGCAAGTTCGATTACCCGGCTGGCATCATGATAACCGCCTCACACAATCCCAAACAATATAACGGCTTGAAGTTCTGTCGTGCACAGGCCGCGCCCGTCAGCCTGCAAACGGGATTGAGTGATATTCGAGACCTCGCCATACGCGGCGAATTTCCAGAGCCGGACAGCAAAGGCAAGGTCACCAAACGCGACGTGACGGATGACTTCATACAGCACGCGCTTTCATTCATCGACGTGAGCAAGGTTGCGCCGCTTAAAGTAGTCATCGATGCCGGCAACGGCATGGCAGGTATGCTTATGCCGCGTGTCTTCAAACACCTGCCCTGCGAGCTGGTTCCGCTCTATTTCGAGCTTGATGGCAACTTCCCCAACCATCCCGCCAGCCCCATCGAGCCGGAGAACATGAAAGATTTGCAGAAAAAGGTGCGCGAAGTCGGCGCGGACATCGGCGCGGCCTTCGATGGCGACGCCGACCGCATGTTCCCGGTAGATGAGCATGGCAACGTGGTGGACGGCTCGATGGTGACAGCAGTGGTATCACAGAGTCTGCTGCGCAAGCATCCCGGTTCGACCATCCTGTATAACCTGATCGTCTCTAAAAGCGTTCCCGAACTGGTTGAAAACATGGGCGGGGTAGCCACGCGCAGCAGGGTGGGACACTCCTACATCAAAGCGGAGATGCGCCGTGTGAACGCCATTTACGGCGGCGAACACTCCGGCCATTTCTACTTCCGCGACAACTGGTTCGCCGACTCCGGCCTGATCGCCCTGCTCATCATGCTGGAACTGGTATCCGTCGAGGGCAAACCGCTTTCCGAACTGCTCAAGCCGCTCGACAATTGGGTGAGAAGCGGCGAGATCAATAGCAAAGTCAACGATGTACAGGGCAAGCTCAAAGCGCTCGAAGAACACTTCGGCTCAAAGGCTAACTCTGTCGATCACCTCGACGGCATCACCCTCGATTTCGGCGACTGGTGGTTCAATGTGCGCCCGTCCAACACCGAACCCCTGCTGCGCATGAACCTGGAAGCAAAGACCCGCGAGTTGATGGAACAGAAACGCGACGAAGTGCTGGATTTTATTCGCAGTTAGCGAACCGGGCGGCTCTGCCTCGCCCCCTGTCATCCTGAGCGCAGCGAAGGATCTCTCGTCAGCCACGCGCAGATCCTTCGCTGCGCTCAGGATGACACTCCAACCTCGCTGGCCCTTTTCCTCAAAACCTACGAAGCTCCGCCCTGATTCGGCTAAAATGGGGCGACAGCGAAACGACCGATAACCACGAACGCTGCTAAGAGCAGCAAGACCGTATTAGTTCCCAGGTGGGAAAATTCCCCACGCCGTGTGTGAAGAATCATGGCTCCAATCATGGTCAAGACTAAACCAATGGCCGCTACTGGAGTCAACCAGGGCCAGATGCCTGTAACGGCTGGCAGGATCAGCCCGATAGCCCCCAGTATTTCCAAAGCGCCGATCAGATGTACAGTTTGAGGTCGTAAGGCGCTCACCCACTTCATCCTACCGGCCAGCTTTGCGGCAGGCTGTGTAGCTTTCATGGTACCAGCCATGAAAAAGGCGAGAGCGAGCAGAATTTGTACGATCCAGAGAACGATGTTCATTATTATTTCCTTTCGTACTATTAGTTTCCTGATGGAAATAATAGTACAACAGAAAATTAAGATTGTCAAGGAAGTGATGCTTTGAGGGGGAAAATATGGTATACTTGTGGTATGAGTACCATAGATCATTCAACTCCAACTGAACAGCCAGCAGCCTGCGCATCGCATTCGATGGAGCGCGCCATGCAACTGCTCGGAGACGTGTGGACGCTCAAGATCATCTACACGCTCTTGACGGGAACGCGGCGCTTTGGCGAAATATTGGATGTGATGGGCAATGTCAGCCCCAAGACGGTATCGAACCGCCTCAAGATGCTTGAAGAGATTAAGTTTGTGCAAAGGCAGGCGTTCGCCGAGATCCCTCCCCGCGTTGAGTATCGCCTGACCGAAAGAGGGCTGGCGCTGGTAGACATTATGGAGGCCATCAATCAGTTTGGAGAACGCTACCTGTCTGATGTTCAGACGCCGCCCGATGCTTCATCTCTGCCATACCATTGAACAAAACTGCCAGAGTGGGGACAAGTCTCTCTCCCCTGCACTTTTGAGACGTGAAAGGCGACCGCAAGGGTCGCCTCTACTATGAACGGCCCCGGCAAGCCACCTCGTCGTCATAGTAGAGGCGACCCTTGCGGTCGCCTTCGAGGACGAGTATCTACAGATCGGTCGAATAGGTGGCTTGCCCTGCTGACAATTGATACAGGAAGCCGATGGATATGGTCTTGATGCCTACTGGCGCGATGTACACGACTCGTCCACCAACGCTCTTTGCTCCGGCCTTAAATGTGTAGGGCAGCGTATTCGCGTTGGGTGGGCGATCCGCGCCATTGACGATGAGCCGGATGTAGTCAAAACCTAAACCGGGCGAGACATCCGCGCCGTTGGTATTGTCAACCGAGAGGTTGAGGACGTAGTATTGCTGTCCAGCGCGTA
>DASTKD010000689.1:0-17574 GCA_035716135.1 Ktedonobacteraceae bacterium | reverse complement strand
GCCGTTGTATAATCCGTGTATTGTAGGGGCGACCCTTGCGGTCGCCCCGGTCAACATATACTTGACGCTCACCTCGGGCTTCACTACCCTGTCTTCACCTCTTTTTCCTTAATAGGGTTCCAGATTGGATAGGGGATGCCTGCCAGCCGGTTGATGGCGAAGGCTTGTATGGTGAGCAGTACGACGGCGATCAAGAGCAGAACGAGCTGCCAGGGTTTGGTCAGAATGCCGAGCGAGATAATCAGCGTGGTGGCTCCTGCCGGCGGGTGAGGCGACTTGAACAATACCATCAGGCCGGCGGTCAGGCCGAGCGAGAGGGCGGCGGCGATCACGCGCTGCCATGATACGCCGACAGCCAGCGCGGGACCAGCGGCGGTCAAACCGGTCACAAGCAGACTGAAATAACCGGCTAACACACCGATAGTATGACCAATGAGCGTATTGCGTGGCGAGGCGCTGGGCGCGCGTGGTGTGTAGAAAAAAAGGAAAGCCGTCGGCCCCAGTGAGGGAAAGATAAAGGGTGATCCCGTAATCAGTGCCAGGACGGACATTAGCCCGATGCTGATGCAGCCGTTGATGAAGCTGAAAATCGCCAGGACGGGCGTTTGCGCGTAACGGCGCGTTAACCAGGGCAGGCGTGTGTGCAGGAACAGGCCGCGCAAAACGTCCGACATTTCGCCGCCGATGGGGTGTTCGGGGTCAATGCGCCCGTAGGGCCGTCGCAAGGGCGGCAATTTTCCCGCCCGGCGCTGATCCTGCTTCTCCGTGTCACTTATTACTTTGGTTTCGTCTGTCTCTGGCTCCATATATACCTCTCTACCGCTCGTCGATACGGCGGCGCGGCCAGAAGACGACTACCAGCGCCAGGGCGAAGCCGATGCCGCTTGCCAGCGCCAACCAGCCCAGCAGATCCGCTCGCCCGGAGAGCAGTTCAAAGAGCGCGTCGGTGACGATGGCGAGTTGCGCGATCAGAATCACGGCCAGCAAGAATACTTGCCCCTGCACAATAGCGATACGTCCCTCTAAGCCGCGAAAGTTGGGGCCGGGCAGCGGGCCACGCGGACCGCGTGGCGGACGCTGCGTGGTTGGATCATCAGGGTTGGCCTTGCGCCTGAAGGTTCTGGCGTTGTTTGTACTCATCGCGCTATCTCCTTAACGGCATAGATCATGCCATTCTGCCGGGCAAGCTGTATCAACGGCAGCGGACGGGTTGGAGGACCGGCCAGCACATTGCCCGTTGCCGCGTCGAAATATCCTTCGTGGCACGGGCAATGCATTTTCCCATTCCCTATATAGAGTACCGCGCACGACAGGTGCGTACAAACATCGCTATAGGCCACCAGCCCATGACCCGGCAGGTTAATCAAAATACCCTGCGAGTACTGGTCGGGGAAGTCGAACACCTTCCACTGGTTCTCGGCCAGTTCACCCTCCCGCGCAATGACTACCGCCGACACATTGGGGCCTTTCGGCAACGCGCCCAGGATGGCGAGCGCGCCCGTCGCCAGGAAAAGCGCGCCCGACCCGCCAAGCAAAAAGCGCAGGGTATCGCGCCGCGTGACAATCTCGTCCTCATCCCAGGGATAGGGAAACTCTTCGCGCCATTCCTCGTCCCTCTCCTCACGCGGCAGACTTGAACCGCTTGTCGGCTCGGATGCGATTTCTGTTGTTCGCTGCGGATTTTTCTCTTGTACCATATGTTTGTTTGTACCTCCTGTATGCCAGGGCGGGGCAGAGCCGCCGCCGGTTTGTCATCCTGAGCGCAGCGAAGGATCTCTGGCCGTGCAGGACGCAGATCCTTCGCTGCGCTCAGGATGACAGGTGGGGGACGCGGCCATCACCCAGGGCTGTCGATGCATGAGCCGGAACCGGCGCGGGTTCGGGTTGGCGGGGTGTCCAGGGCTGCGCGGGAACTTCGCGCTGCGGGATGCCTGCCGTTTCCGCGTTGACCCATGTATCGGTTTGCCGGTTGGCGGTGGCTGCCGGAAGGTTGGCGCGCCAGCCCAGGTTGGCCTCTTCGATCATCGCCATCAGGTCGAGTTCTTCATCTTGTTGGCGCATGATGACGTAGTTGCGCGTGCGCACGCGCTGCTGCCCGAAGGCGAAGGTATTGACGGGTTTCGCGCCTTGCTGAGCGCGACCCGCCGTGATCCATTCTTCATAGGTGCCGTAGAAAATAGCCTGCGTCGGGCAGACGGTCGCGCACATGGGACCTTTGCCCTGGCTGGTGCGGTCGTAGCACAGGTTGCACTTTTGCATGTAGTGGGCGGCGATATTGAATTTGGGGACGCCGAAAGGACAGGCATAGCCGCAGTTTTCGCAGTAGATGCAGCGCGTCTCGTCCGCCGATTGCACCACGCCATCGGGACTGACCAGGATGGCCTGCGCCGGACACACCTGGGCGCAAGGTGCCAGGGGCTGTTCGCAGTGCATACACAGCGTTGGCGATGAGGCAACCGTGTTTTGCCGCTCGATATAATCGATGTAGATCATGCTTTCGCCCTTGTGCGTGTCGCATTCGCGGCAGGCGGCCACACATGAGCGGCATCCGATGCAGCGCGAAGGATCGAGAAACATCCTCTTTACCAGGTCGGCCATTGACTCTTTCCTCCTTTAGCGTAGTGTCGGGTTCGGCTGCGAGTGCGCCATCGGCAGCTCGTGCCGCCGTTTTCCTGCCGCCAGCAAATCCTGAACATCGATGTCTTTAGCCCATTCAGGCTTTTGCGAAGCGCGACTGGCAACGGCGGCGCATACTTTGTATTCTGGAATCTTCATCATCGGCTCAAGTACCGGGTTGGTCAACTGGTTGACGGCCTGCGTATGCCCGTAGTGATAGGGAATGAACAGCGTATCCGGTCGAATCGAGCGCACCACCAGCGCGGGCGCGGTCATTTCCCCGCGCCGCGTGCGCACCGTCACCCAGTCGCCATCCTGAATGCCCAGGCGCGCCGCCGTCTGCTCGTGCATCTCCACCCAGGGATACGGAGCCATCTCCTTCAAGAAAGGTGTGCGCCGCGTCTGATTGCCCGACAGGTAGTGATAGATGACGCGCCCCGTCGTCAGTATCAACGGGTATTCTTCGTCCGGCTCCTCGGCGGGTGGGATGTAGACAATGGGATGGAAACGCGCCTTGCCATCGGGGAAGCCGAAACGCTGCTCGTACAGGCGCGGTGTGCCGGGATGGTCTGCGCTCGGACAGGGCCAGAAGACGCCATTTTGCTCATCGATCTTTTCGTAGGTGATGCCCCAGTAGTCCGATTTCGCGCCCCTGGTGCAGATCCGCAGTTCATCGAAGATGTCGCGCGCTGAATGGAAATCGAAGTACTGCCCTTTGCCCAGCCGCCGCGCCAGCTCGCACACGATTTGCCAGTCCACGCGCGCCTCTCCAGGTGGCTCAACCGCCTTGTTATATTTAATCACACGCCCCTCCAGGCTGGTGACTGTTCCCTCGTCCTCCGCCCAGACGGAGCCAGGCAGCACGATGTCAGCCAGCTCCGCCGTCTCGGAAAGGAAGAAGTCGGTGACAACGAAGAGATCGAGGCCGCGCAATGCGCGTTCGACAGTATGCTGGTCGGGCAGCGAGACCATCGGATTCGAGCAGATCATGAAGCAGGCGCGTATTTCCTGGCGCAGCATGGCCGGGATCATTAGCGTGGCGGGTAATCCAGCGTGCGGCAGGTCTTTCTCGTCGATGCCCCAGACGGAGCAGATATAAGCGCGGTCCTCCTCGTCCTCGATTTCGCGGCAGCCGGGCAGCTGCGAGGCTTTTTGACCCATTTCGCGCCCGCCTTGTCCATTGCCCTGCCCCGTCAGCGTACCGTAACCCGCGCCGGGTCGCCCAAAATTGCCAGTTGCCAGCGCCAGATTCACGGCGGTGACGCCGTTATCGACTCCCTTGCTCTGATGTTCCAGCCCGCGCGCCGTGTAGATCAAGGCGGCATTGGCGCGCCCGAACATGCGAGCCGCCTGGATAATGGCCTCTGGCTGAAGCCCGCACACCTGCGCTACACGCTCCGGCGGGTACTCCTCGACCAGCGCCTTTGTCTCTTCCCATCCTACCGTGCGCTCGCGGATGAAATCCTCATCGATCAAGCCTTCTTTGATGATGACATGCAACATGCCGTTGAGCAGAGCGGAGTCGGTGCCGGAGCGTAATGGCAGGAAGATGTCGGCGGTGCGCGCGATGGGCGTCTGGCGCGGATCGGCCACAATCAGTTTGCAGCCCCGGTCGCGCGCCTGCCACAGGTAGCTGGTGATGATGGGGAAGCATTCGCCCACGTTCGCGCCGATCACAAAGATGCAATCGGCGTGCAGCATATCGCTGACCGGGTTGGCGGCGCGGTCGATGCCCAGCGAGCGTTCGTTGGCTCCCGTTGCCGAGGACATACACAGTCGCCCGTTATAGTCGGTATGGCGCGTTCCCAGCGCCACACGCGCGAACTTGCCCATCAGATAACATTTCTCGTTGGTCATGGATGAGCCGCTATAGATGGCTACGGCGTCTTTTCCATACTCACTCTGAATGGTCTGGAAGCGACCAACGATAGCATCCATCACTTCGTCCCAACTGGCGCGTTCCAGTGGGCTATCCTTCCCATTCCGGCGCATTAAGGGGTAGGTGAGACGATCAGGATGATTAACGGTCTGGTAGGCGGTTGCGCCTTTGGGGCAGAGCATCCCATGATTGAGCGGAAAATCCGCGCGTGGCTCCACGCCGACCACCTTCCCGCCAGCCACTTTGAGATACATGCCGCACTGCACGCCGCAATAGCAGCAATGCGTCGGCACGTACCGCTCTATTTGCTCATCAGACTTCCAGCGCGTCACCGCTTGCTCGCCCGAATGAAAATCAAACGTTTCCGCCTGGCGCTGGCGACGGCGAAAGATACCTTTATCGACAGTCATACTTGTGTCTCCTTATGACGGACGTTAATCGGGTCTCTATTGCATGGTTAATCTTGTCATTCTGAGCGCAGCGAAGAATCTCCCGCCGACTTGAGATTCTTCGCTGCGCTCAGAATGACAGCCGGGATGGTTCCATGAAGCTTGACAGATTACTACAAGAACTGGTTGCCGTCGCGTCCGAGCGCGGCGAGATTGGCCTGCGAGCGCATGACGCGCTTACATGACGGGCAAAGGTCCTGCCACCAGAGCTTGCTAACCGCCTGCTCCACATCTGGATCGCTTTTGACGGGTGGCTCATCTTCGGGTATGCCAAACGGGTGCGCTGGCGCATCGGCGATGGTATAGTTCTCGCCAACTTCGTATAGTGTGCGTTTCAAATCTTGAATGAAGCGCGCCGGGGCGAATTCTTCGCCACAACGGGCGCAGCGCTGCTGCGTCGTGTTCTCTCCTGTTTTCCAGTATAGCTCAATGCCAACGGTCGCGGGTCGCTCGACGAGGTGAAAGAATTTGCCAAAAGGCAGCGAGATCAACCACAGCACCACTACCGTCTGGTGAGTGAGCGAAACGTACCAGTAGTATGCGCCGCCCAGCCACGCGCTATCGGCGGTCAGCGCCACGCCCGTCACCACAATTGCCATCAGCAGTGCCAGGGGTATGATGTCAAAGCGGAAGCGCTGCACTGCTATCAGCGCCAGGTCGTGGAAACGGCGATGGAAGGCCAGCACCAGGCCAATGAAGAGCAGCGCGGCTGTGAAATCCAGAGCGTGAATAATCACGAAGCCAAAAAATGAGTCGGTGGGAAAAGGAAATAAGCCGAAGCCGAAAAACCAGATACGATACAGACCTGTGGTGGTTTGCGTAAAGCGCAGCCAGCCAAAAGTGAGCGGAAAGGTAATCAGGCAGGAGAGTATCACGCCCCAGAAGATGCACTGGTGCGTGATCCAGCGATACAGGCCGCGCCTGCGAATAAACGTTTGTGTGAAAAGGTCGCCGATGGCTGCCGGAATCAAGACGCTGTATTTGCGGAAATTGGCGTATGACAGGAAAAGCTGCCAGCTTCTCCACCAGTAGCGGCCCGTCGGCGGGCGCGCCAGCCAGAAGGTATACTTGTACGTTACCGCCGCCGTCGCAAAAATCGTGGCAACTGCGTAACCAATCAATGTTGCATCAAACCAGTGGAAGCCGCGCGATCCCAGCGCGATCAACAAGATTAGCACCAGCGCCGCGATGATACCCGCTATAATTGAGCGGAGCCGCAGCCGCCTGGGCTGCCTGTGTGGTTGCTGTGATGCGACTGCCGTGCTGGCGCTTTCACGCGCAGGCAAAATAGATTGTTCCACGTTTCGCCGTCCTTTCCTGAAAATATTGATCTCATCCCTTGTTTGAATCCTAGCATTACATGCGCTGGAATGACAAACCCTTCAATAACAAATGTATCACAAAAGGCTTCTGATATTATTATGCCGATCATATGAAATAAAATCATGCTATCAAATAGATTGACAACATCGTAGTAATATGATATATCTTTAACGTGTGAATGAAAGGAGCAATGCCGTGGAGCAGACGCACGAAAAACTGGTGTTGGAGGTTTTGGAGCAGTACCAGACATATTTTCACGGCTTCAAGGCGCAAGTCGCGCCGATCCTGAAAAATATTGATCTTACGCTGGCTCAACTGCGCACCCTGGCTATTCTCGCGGAGGAAGGGCCACTGGTCATCGGGCAGATTGCGCAACGGCTGGGCATCGGGTTATCGACGGGCGGGCATCTTGTTGAGCGCCTTGTGCAGGCCGGCCTGGCGGAGCGCGCCGAAGATGTCGAAGACCGCCGCCGTAGTGTTGCGCGGTTGACTCGTGCCGGCGAAGATGTGTACGCGCGGCTTCGCATTGGGCCGCAACGTTTGCAGGCTCTGCTGCAAGAGATGGATGATGGCGACCTCAAAGCATTGTTGCAGGGTATTAGCGCCATGAATCGCATCATAGCACAGAAAACTTCAGAGCAACCAATCGTCTCTCAGGAGTAAATGAAAGGTACCTATCCTATGGCACAAACTCAAAACGGATCAGTAACAGTGGCGTCCACACCAGAGCCGCAAGCGCTTAGCGCTACTCTCAGTCGCGGGCGGCTCATCTCAGTGCTGATCGGTGTGATGCTGGGTATGCTGCTGTCCGCTCTCGACCAGACCATCGTTGGCACTGCGCTGCCCCGCATTGTAGCCAACCTGGGTGGCCTTGATCATTATGCGTGGGTGGCGACTGCCTACCTGCTCGCCTCTACGGTCTCGATCCCGCTCTATGGTAAGCTCTCCGACATCTATGGGCGGCGATTTTTCTTTATTGGCGGCATGGTTCTCTTCCTGGTCGGTTCGGCCTTATCGGGTACCAGTCAGGATATGACGCAGTTGATTATCTACCGCGCCATTCAGGGATTAGGGGCCGGTGCTTTGATGCCGCTTGCCGTTGCGATCATCGGCGACATCTTCCCGCCCTCCGAGCGCGGGAAATGGCAGGGTCTCATCACGGCGGTCTTTGGCCTGGCTACTATTGTTGGGCCAATTGTGGGTGGAGCGATTACCGATAACTGGGGCTGGCGCTGGGTCTTTTACGTCAATATGCCTATTGGCATTATAGCCATCGTGACCGCAGGCATCGTCATGCCTAAGAGCCTGCGCCGCAAGCAGCATACCATCGACTACGCTGGCGCGGCTGCCCTGGTTGCGTTTGCCGTACCTTTGCTGCTGGCTTTCTCCTGGGCTGGCACGCAGTATGCCTGGAACTCCTGGCAGGTCGTTCTCATGTTCGCTGTCTCGGCGATCATGATCGGGGTCTTCATCCTGATCGAGTTGCAGGCAGCCGAGCCGATCATCAGCCCGCGCTTATTCAAGAACAGCATTTTCCTGGTCTCGACCATCGCCATGTTCATGGTCAGCGCTGGTATGTTCGGGGCTATCCTGTACCTGCCTCTTTTCGTGCAGGCCGTCACTGGCAATAGCGCCACCAACGCGGGTGTAGTCTTGACTCCTATGATGCTGGGTTTCATGTTCAGCAGTATCGTGGGCGGGCAGCTTTTGTCTCGCACCGGTCGCTACAAAATCCTGGCAATCGTTGGCTTCATTGTGGCCTCAATCGGCATGTTCCTGCTTTCGCGTATGACGGCTACCACAGGCAACGGGCAGGTTTCCCTGAACATGATTGTGACCGGACTGGGCATTGGCGTCATGATGAGCCTCTTCACCATCATTGTGCAGAACGCTTTCCCATTCCGCCAACTGGGTGAAGTCACCGCTGGCCTGACCTTCTTCCGTTCGATAGGTTCGACCATTGGTGTAGCCGTGATGGGTTCGATCATGACCAATAGCTTTCAGAGCGCGTTGCAGAGCAACCTGCCCCAGAGGCTAGCCAGTACGATCCCGCCTGCGCAGCAGAATCCACAGGTGCTGCTGGACCCGTCTGTGCTGTCGAGTATTCAACAACACTTTGCGGCTCAAGGCCCGCAGGGACTGGCGCTTTTCCACGACTTCTTCGAGGCGATTAAGACAAGCCTGGCTACCGGTATCGATAACATTTTCGTGCTGGGCATGATCGTGATGCTGCTAGGCCTGGTCAGCGTTTTCTTCCTGCGCGAGATTCCATTGCGCAAGAGCCACAACGCGCAACCGCAGGCTGCTTCCACCGGCGTGGATCGCAACCGAGCTTTGCTTGGCCTGACGCTGGCGCTTATTGCTCGCCGGGCGCAGCAGGCGGATGCCGACCCGCAAATTCTGGCGACCCTCTCGTCTTCGGTTGATGGCCGCTATCCGCATGAGTGGAGCGATGAACAGCGCGGCAAGGCGGTAGCACGCGATATTATCGAGCCTCTGTCGATTATGCTCCTGCTCTCCTCTACCGGTAAGGGAGAAGGCAGCGCCAATGGAGCGGCAGCAAACGGCGCAGGGGAAGCTATTCCTGAGTCAGGAGAGGCGATCTCAAGCGCGGTCATGATGTGAGGCATCGTACCGGATGATACCGGTACGTCATACATGTATGTTTCTGGAAATAAGGAGGTTTCCGTATGTCTGTCACGCGACCATCATTAGGCAAGTACATTTGCGGAATGGTAGCCAGCCTCGCCGTTTTCCTGGCGGGAGGCTGGTTGATTCTGGCTCCTTTTGCGCTTGGCTATCAACCGTATGGCGCTGATTGGGTGAGCCAGACAACGAATGACTTTGTGGTAGGGATATGTGTAGCGGTGGTGGCACTCATCAGTTTTGCCCTCTTTTTCTTCTCGCTCCTCGGCTCATTACGCGCCTCTGGAGTGATTGCGGCGCGGCCCCGGCGGGCTGTTCCTGCCCCGGTAGAGACCGCGCCTCAGGCTGCGGCAGCGCCAGCAGCAGCGTCAAACCAAAGCGATCTTGATCGCACGCTGGCAACCCTGGCGCAGGCGCTGGCTGCCGACCTCAATGCGCGTCGCCAGACGGGCGGCGATGCGCAAAGCAACCAGTTGACCGAGCAGCATATCACGAACAGGAGGGATGCATAATGCGCGCAGGAGAGGTCATGCGGCGGCTTGTTCCGCCGGGAAGCTACGTACTGGTTTTGTGCTTCCTTACCGGCATCTGGTTGACCATCTCGCCCTTTGCCATGACGACGCAGCCGTCCGGGCAACACTGGATCGCCTCAACGGTCACAAACGTTACGATTGGCAGCATCCTGATGGTGGTCTCGCTGCTGGGTATCCTGAGTTTCATGGGCTTCGCCCTGCGCGACCTCATGCGTGAGGCCCAGGCGAAGCAACTGGCAGAGCAAGCCGCGCACGAAGAGGCTTCGCAGGCTGCTTTGTAAAACGTTTTTCTCTATATCCTTCGGGATGAAAAGATCTGTTTGAGGAGCCGAAAGGCGACCGCAAGGGTCGCCTCTACTAAGAACGAGCCGGGGGAGCCACTTCGTCTCATAGTAGAGGCGACCGCAAGGGTCGCCTTCTTGCCCCAAATTGTTGGGAGAGAGCTACAAATCACTCTAATGGGTGGAGAGCCATAAAAAAATAATCTCTATACGTTTATGCCAAAATCTGGTATGATTGGCTCTACAGGCACAACCATTCATTGATGTTGGTAAGGAATCTTCTTGAGCGAAAAAGAACGTATTCAAAAATCGAATGCATCCGAAGAGCAAGAGCAGGTGTTGCCCGGCTATCTGGCTCTGAGTCCTCCCTATGGGAAATTGCCGAACAGGGGCGCGCGGGGTTGGGTTGATCGCCCGGAACAATTACAACAGGCCGCCAGTGTATTAAGGCAGGCTGCTATTGTTGCGATTGACGCCGAGTTCACGCAGGCGCGGCCTTATGGCGCGAGCGATGCGACATCTTCGACGCCGCGCCTCGCGCTGTTGCAACTGGCGATTGATGGTCAATGTTTTGTGGTGGATGCGCTGCGTTTGCGCGACCTTTCGCCGTTAGCGGACGTGGTGGACAATCGTGACATCAGAACGTTGCTGCATGGGGCCGGGGCAGACCTGCGCGTCATGGCGGAGCGCGGTCTGTTCGTCACGCATTATTACGACCTGGAAGCCATTAGTCGCTCGATCTTCGGCCAGCACGAATCGTCGTTAGCGGCCATGTTGATGCGTGCCTTTAACACGCGCCTGGACAAGAGTTTGCAGCGCACCGACTGGACGCGCCGCCCCTTGCCGCCCGCTATGGTGGCCTATGCCGCGCGCGACGCTGAAATGACGCTGGCCCTGTACTACTGGTTGTCGGAACACTTTCCCTGGGCGATGCGCCTGCATGATAGCGACAATCTACAGGTTGAGGCTGCTCCCTGGATTGAGCCATTTTTGCGCGGAACTTCGTCGCTGCCCGCCGACGTGGCGATTGCTGAAGCACTCCGGCAGGGGAGCATCCGCGACCGCGAGCAATTAGTGGCGGGTGGCCGCGCCGCGCTGGCAACGCTGATTCATCCTATGCTGCGCAGTCGCCTGTTGCGCTTACTCTCCGATCTCGCCCTCACACCATTGATGCCAGATATTGAACCCCTGCTCGATGAGCCGGCGGCCGATGTGCGAGCCTCCGCTATTCGCGCGCTTGGCCGCATGGATGGCGAGCATTACAAAGAGCGCATTCGTCCTATGCTGGAAGACCCGGTGCATGATGTGCGCAAAGCGGCGCAAACCGCGCTACGTTCTCCCGGCCAGAAGGCTGGCAAGGCCAATGCCGCCACGCCCGTCAGAAACGTAGATGGGTCGCGCAGTTGGACGATTGGCGCATCCAACGAAAGCGACAACGCGGGCGAAGACGACTGGAAAGCGCGCCTGCGCTCAATCACGGGGGAGTAGGCGGCGCGGCAACCGCGTGCCTACCCATACCAGCAGCAGCAACACGGACAAAGCCCCCAGGCGTTTCAAACGTGTTACCCACAGGTCTTCTCGCACAGGATCGTGATTGCCCAGCCCTGCCAGACGCACAAGCGTATGCAGAGTTGTGCGCGCCGGCAAAGATGCCTCAATATCGCCAGACCTGTCGTGGCGAGCCGGCGCGCTTATTTCGCCTTCTTCACCTTGCCCATCTAATCCATTGAAATATCCCGTTTGCGCCTCCGGTACATCGAAGGCGGGAACTGCGTATATCGCGCCTGTGGTTGTACGCAACTGCTCAGCAAGGTTCGCAAAAAACTGTTGAATGAGGATTTTAATCGCGCCTTTTATCAGCGTTGGCGGTAACAGCGCGCCTATCTTACCGGGATGAAGCGTACCTGTATAGGTAACTACTGTATTGTCTTGCTGCTGAATTAAACGAATATCCCATATACCCTGAAACGGGTTGTGTTGCCCATCTCCCTCGATGGAAAGATGATAGGATACCGGGGGACCGGGATAACATATCGTATCGATCAGAGCTTGCCCCGCGTAAACCCCGCGCAAAGGGGCTTGTTTGACGCGCAACGTAAAAGTATACATGTGTGGTCCGCTAGACTCCAGGTGTTCCAAACCTGGGAGCGCGTGTCGCAGCGCCTGCGTGTCCATTAGACATTGCCAGACCTCTTCCACCTCAGCCTGTAGCGTATATGTTCCCTCAATATCCATACACTCATCCTCAATTCAAGCGTTAAAGCTAATTTATTGCGCCCATTATAAAAGAGAAGTGCATAAGGCGCAATACATCCAACGATTCGGGGGACATGCTCCGCGCAATCGGTTGCTGTATTTCATGTAATGTTGAACGCTTGCGTTCAACAAATGCAAGGTGTATACTAGCGCGGTATCAAATTCGTATAGGGTTAGGGGCTACTGCGTGGCGGGGCTTTGCGGTCGCTCTGGAAATAAATGGATTCACCCTGGTCTAAATCCCCTCATGAGGAGTTAGTGAGTATGAAAGTTATTCTCTTACAGGATGTTGATAATCTGGGTAAAGCGGGCGATCTGAAAGAAGTCGCCGATGGCTACGCTCGCAATTATTTGTTGCCGAAACGCCTGGCTGCTGCCGCGACACCTTCGCTGTTAGCCAATCACCAGCAGCGCGTCGCTGCCGAAAAGCGCAGGCTGGAGAAGCTGGCAGAGTCCAACAAGCAGCAGGCCGAGCGACTGGGCAGCATCAGCCTGACATTTAAGGCGCGCGTGGGTCGCCAGGGTCGTCTCTATGGTTCGATCACCAGCCAGGATATTGCTGCCGGTTTGCGCGCCTCCGAAGGCATTGCCATCGACCGGCGTTTGATCGATTTGCCCGATCCCATTCGCGCCGTCGGCACCTACATGGTTCCGGTAAAGGTCGCGGCGAAACTCCAGCCAAAAATCACCGTGAACGTCGTTGACGAAGCTAGCGGCGGCGCGACGGTGGAAAACGCCGTAAGCGCGGAGGCTTAGCAGGGACGCGATAATGAACTTTAATAAAATAATAGGAGTATCCCTGACCTGTCATCCTGAGCGAAGCGAAGGATCTTTGGTCGGGCAATGCGCAGATCCTTCGCTTCGCTCAGGATGACAGGGATGGAGCAGATACCCTGCTTATTTTATAAAAGCTCATTATCGCGTCCGATGTGCGGGCGGCGAATCCTCCAGCATATCCCGGTAAACTGGCTTGCCTGCCCTTTTGGGGAGATGCTATGCCTCGCTGGCTTTACTTTCTACTTATAATGGCTGTTGTCGCGCCTATCGTTGAACTGGTAGGAGGGTCGCAGCAAGCCCTGCTCGTGTTTATCTGTTCAGCTATTGCGCTGATTCCTCTCGCCGGGCTGATTGGCCGTGCTACCGAAGACCTGGAATACTACGTTGGCCCCATCGCCGGAGGTTTGCTCAACGCGACCTTTGGCAACGCGCCCGAAATCATCATCGGCATTTTTGCCCTGCGCGAGGGTTTGATTAGCGTCGTGAAAGCTTCTATTACTGGATCGATCATCAGCAACGCCTTGCTGGTGCTGGGTAGTTCGCTGGCGCTGGGTGGCTGGCGCTGGGGCAAGCAATATTTCAATGCGCGTGACGCCGGGCAGTATTCAGCGATGTTGGTGCTGGCTGTGGCCGGTTTCCTTATCCCCTCCGCCGGCTCGTTGCTTATCAGCGATCCCCGGCGCGTACAATCGATCAGTGTAGCTGTATCCATCATCCTGCTGCTGATCTACGGCATGTACCTCGCGTGGCACATCTTCCATGTGCGCTCGGAACGTCGCAATCCCAAACGGCAGGGAAAAGGGCAGACGCAAAAGCTGGTTCAGGAAGCGCCTGAACATGGTGACGAGGAAGCCGCGACCGGCCACGTAGACTCGCGCAAGTTGGATGGACGGCGACCGCCTGATATTCGCCTGACGCTCGGTTTATTGTTCATCGCCACCATTGGCACCGCTATCAATAGCGAACTGCTGGTCGGCGCGATTGAACCCGTCACCCGTCAAATCGGCTGGTCGCCCGTCTTCATTGGCATTGTCATCATTCCCATTGTGGGCAACGCCGCCGAACATTCGAGCGCCGTCTATATCGCCCTGCGCGACCGCATCGATCTCAGCATGGCTATCGCGGCTGGCTCATCGATCCAGGTTGCCACCTTTGTCGCGCCCCTGCTTGTGCTGATAAGCCTGTTCACCGCGACGCCGCTCACGCTCGTCTTGCAGCCGCTCGAACTGGCGGTGCTGGGCCTGGCAACCGTGCTGTTCGCCTTCCTCAGCCTGGATGGAGAAACGACCTGGCTGGCTGGCGTGCAACTTGTCGTCGTATATATAATGGCGTGTGTCGTCTTTTTCTTTGTTCCTGGCTAACGGCGCAGGCATCAGGTTGATCGCTCGCGGAAAGTACAAGTGTACCGGCATGAACATCTCTTCGATACAAGAACATACACAGTTCTGGCGCGAACCTACACTCAGCAATCTGGAGCTGTTACGCGCTACCTACATTACCCATGCCTTTGCTCCCCATATCCACGATGGCTACGCCATTGGCGTGATTGAAAGTGGCGCGGAACAATTCAAATACCGCAGAAGCGTGCATGTCGCGCCGCGTGGTAGTATTGTGGTCATCAATCCTGGGGAAATGCATACGGGCGAGGCGGCAACCGAACAGGGCTGGACCTATCGTATGTTGTATCCCGATGTCTCCCTTTTACAGCGAGCCGCCGCTGAGGTTGCAGGCAAACAATGTGACATGCCATTCTTCCCATCGCCTGTCGTTGATGATCCGGTGCTAGCCGTGCAGTTGTTGCACCTTCATGCCGCTCTGGAAGACTCGTCATCTGCTTTAGAGCGCGATTCTCGATTTTTGTGGGTTCTGGCGCAACTGATCTTGCGCCACGCTGATGCTCATCCTTCCCTGCGACCCATACGCATAGGGGGAGAACAGGCATGGGTGCGGCAGGTGCGCGCCTACCTGGAAGATCACTATGCCGAAAATGTGTCGCTCGAACAGCTTGCCAGTAGCGTCAATCTCAGTCCTTTTCACCTTTTACGAGTCTTCCGGGACGTAGTTGGTCTTCCTCCACACAACTATCTTACTCAGGTGCGTGTCACGCGAGCAAGGCAGCTTTTACAGGCGTCGCTTCGTCCCGTCGAGGTTGCGCTGGCCGTCGGTTTCACCGATCAGAGCCATCTTACGCGACATTTCAAGGCGCTGGTCGGCGTCACCCCGGCGCAGTATGCTCAAGGACGTGGCAGATAGCAAGAACATACAAGACAGAAACATACGCCATGCTTACAATTGAAGCATGGTATCAAAACGTTCCGAATTTCTCACGGGTATTAAAGAAATACTGCCCATCCTGTTAGGCGTGTTGCCATTTGGGCTAATTTACGGCGTCTCAGCGCGGAGCGCGGGTTTGCCTGTGCTGGCGGCGCAGGCCATGTCGTTTATTGTCTTTGCCGGTTCAGCTCAGTTTGTGACCGTTCAGCTTATCAGCGCGGGTGTTCCGGTAAGCATTGTCATTCTCACGGCCTGCCTGCTAAACCTGCGTCACGCCCTTTACAGCGCCTCGATTGCGCCATATGTGAAACGCCTGCCCCGGCGCTGGAAAATGCTGCTGGCCTATGTGTTGACCGACGAAGCCTACGCCGTCACCATCACCCACTATCGTCAATCGGACGGCGCGGGAATCAGATCTGTTGCTTCTAACAATGATGCCCGGTTTGTCACGCCCAAACACTGGTATTTCCTGGGCGCGGGATTAACACTCTGGATCGTATGGCAGATTAGCACTGCCGTTGGTATCTTGCTCGGCGCGAACGTTCCCACGAGCTGGTCGCTCGATTTTACCCTGCCACTCACCTTTATCGCGCTGGTCGTCCCCGCCCTCAAGACGCGCGCGGAATGGATAGCGGCAGGGACGGCTGGCATTATCGCGGTGCTGGCGGTTGGCCTGCCCCTCAATCTGGGCTTACTGGTGGCAACATTCACCGGCATGGCTATTGGCCTGGGCGTCGAAGTAAAGGCTGGTGGAAGATGACTCTCTGGCTTATGTTTTTTGTCATTGGGGTGGTAACTTACGCCATCCGCCTGTCGTGTATCGGCCTGTTGGGCCAGAGGGAGATGCCCGCGCTGCTGCTAAAATCGCTGCGTTTTGTGCCACTCACCGTGTTACCGGCCATCATCTTGCCGCAACTCTTCCTGCGCAACAACACGCTGGCTCTCTCGATACAGAATCCGCGCTGGATGGCGGGTATCCTCGCCGCCATCGTGGCGTGGCGCACGCGCAACGTACTTCTGACGATCGCGGTGGGTATGGTAGGTTTGTGGGTGTTGCAGTTTGTGCTGGAGCGGTAGTTCCTGCTGTCCTTCGGACGGCGAACAGCGCAAGAACAGCGCAAGAACAGCGCAAGCCGGATGCCCACAAGGGGCATCCCTACATTACAAGGACGCCCTCTTCCCCTCCGCCGCATCCCCCGCAAATCGGGGGGGGGGCGGGAGTCGCATGTGATGTAGTGACGCCCCTTATGGGTGTCAGGGGTGGGGACGGTTTAGCCTGGTAGCACTGTTCCCTGAGTCGGCGCTGCAACCTCGACGCCCTGCTCCTTGTCGTCGCGCGTGGTCGAGCCGCGCGCCTCGAAGTGCCGTATCATGGTGCCTCCGATCAGGATGCCGATGCCGAAGACTCCCGCGATGGTAAGCAGGGGGAGGCGATAGTTGACCGAATAGAGCAGGCTTGAGGCTGACGCGCCCACGAAGCCGCCAAAGGTGCCAAAGGCGGTATACAGACCTTGAGCGCGGGCGCGCGCGTGGGGTGGCGAGGCGCTGGCAAGGTGCGCATCGATGGCCGGTTGCATCAATGAATAGGCGATGCCGTGTAAAGCGAAGACAATCACGATAATGATAGCGACGCTCGCCAGGCCATAGTAGATATAGAATGGCACCTGAGCCAGACCAAAAATGAGGATGAGGGTTGAGCGGCGGCGGCGGTCTGCCAGGCGACCGCCAAAGGGAGCAGCGATAATGCTGGTAATGCTCCAGGCCATGTATGCAATGCCAATCATGGCAACCGAGGCATTCAAATGATCGTGCATCCACAACGGGGTGAGCGAAATGTCAAAGCCAACGAACAGGTAATTCACGAATTCCATGATATAAGCTGCTACCAGCACGGGAGCAAAAAGCTCGCGCAGGGATACGGGCGCGGATTTTTCTTGTTCGCTCTCGCGGCTTTTCGCGGGTACGCGAATCATGGTAATCACGATCACAATGGCGACCAGGCGGAACAAAACCGCACCGATAAAGGCGCTGGCGTAGCCGGTAGAGGCGATGATGCCACCCAGAGCCGGGCCAAGCAGAAAACCGGCGTTGAAGAACGCGCTGTAGATGCCGAACGCTTCGCCGCGTTTCTCAGGTGGAATGGCATCGGTGATAATAGCGCGCGAAGAGGGCAAGAAAGCCGCCGCGACCGCTCCTTCACCAAAACGCACCAGTATAAAGAGGAAAGGATCGGTAATCAGCAAATAGGTGGCGGAAATGATGGCTTGTAAAGCGAGGCTGAGAATCATCATAGGCTTGCGCCCCCACCTGTCAGCCAACCAGCCGCAGGGGTATTGGAAGAGGAAGTTCGAAATCAGGTAGGACGATCCCATCGCGCCAATGACAAATAACGACGCGCCGCGCTCCTCGGCGTACAATACGCGCACAGGCGCAACCATACCAATACCCGTATAAGTCGCGCAGACAGCAAATGAGACGGCCAGTAATGCCCGGTTACGCAGTAACACTCCAACCCCCAAAAATAAAAAACGCGCTTTGCA
>DASTKD010000688.1:0-4116 GCA_035716135.1 Ktedonobacteraceae bacterium | reverse complement strand
AGCTAAACTCCAGAGGTAGCGGCCAGGCTTGTCTGGCTTCGAGCAATCAAGATGCAAGGAGGATCACTATGTCAGATGCCCATCGCAGCGAGGTGGCGGCATTTCGGGAGCGGCAAGCGTTAGAGGAAGAAGCCGCGCGACAGGCGCTGTATGGGTTTGCCGGTACCGCCTCACATCAGATGATTACCGCGCGTATGCAACGGGGCGCGGAACGCATCCTCTCTCTCATCAATGAAGGCAGGCATGACGAGGCGCAGGCGCTTATGAACACGGAATACTGGCAGGCCGAATCTGAACAAGGGAGCAACGCAAAGAACCGGCTCAGCAACAGGAAAAAGAGGAAACACAACAAGAGGGGATAGAACGTGATGCAACATCTGTCATCCTGAGCGTAGCGAAGGATCTCTCGTGAAAATACAACAAGAGGGGATAGAACGTGATGCAACAGCATGATTTTCCAACAATCCAGATAGGTTTCGACGATCTCTCGGTACTGCGCAACGTCATCCGGGGCTATCTGGCCTATTCGCGCAGAACCACTAAACCCACGCCAGAACGCCAGGAGCAGGCGCGTTTACTGGATGGCATCTATCAGCGCTTGCTCGCCAAACCCAACAGCGCGGCGGAAGTCCATATCCACCTGCAACTGCCGGAGATTCATGCTCTAAACACCGCCATGCTTGGTTTCTGCGCCTTCGTGCGTCAAAAAGTTCCGCCATCCCGCGACCGCGACGAGACGCTACAGGATTTGGAGGGATTCCGCCAAATGCTGCCGACGATGCTGCCTGCGTAAGAAGTCGTCCGGGGTACCTGGCACGCTACTTCTGCTCGAAGGCTAGCCGCGCACCAAGCGCGATCAGCACAACGCCCGTTATACCTTGCAGGACTTCGCGGATGCGGGTGCCAAAGCGGCTTTGCCCCGCCCGACTGGGGTCTGTGAATAATTACCAGGAAGAACGGGGCTGGTGAAAGGGCAAGGCGACCGCGAGGGTCGCCTCTACTATGAACGTCTGGTCTTGCATGGTCACGGCCTTAGTAGAGGCGACTCTCGCGGTCGCCTTGCTTCTCACCATCGCAACATTTACAAGCTCTGGTCGGCCCTGGCTAATCAGGTAGCCATTTGGTTATTCACTGGAAGGAAGGCTATTTCTTTTACAGATGTTGGACATTAGTAAGAAACGCTTGAATCTCTTTATCGTTAGGAAAAGTGGCAAGCAAAGTATGTTCGACAGAGTCGATGAACAGCTTATTCATAACAGGTGAATTTAACATTTGAAGCACTTCTAGTGTGTTTTGCGCTGTAGCAAATCCCTTATCCCGTTCTCTGTGACAGGCATAAGCCACCACCAACGGAATTAAAGTAAGAATTTTGCCCACAGCCCAGTTGGGGAGAAGTTCAAGGAGAGCCTTTTCGTAATAGCTGATAGACGTTGAATAATCCTTCGCAATGAGAGCATATTTCCCATGAAGTGATAGCCAGCTTGCTCGATCAAACTCCTCATTTGGGCTGATCTGATCGAGATAAGCAGCAGCAGCTTCAAGTTTCTTCTGCGCCAGAATATTTTCTCCCTGTTGCATGGCGTTATCGGCCCAACATCCGAGAATATGGGCTTTTGACTGGATGCTTACGATATCGTTTTGATGCTCACTCAATCTAAATGCCATCTCAATAGTTTGCATTGCATCAGCATAGTGTTTAAGATCGTGATAGCTATTGGCCTTACAAAGCAAACTCTGGATTGTGCTTGATAAATCTCCTGATTCTAGTGCTGCAATGTGTGCGCTTTGATGATATTTGAGTGAGTCATGGTAGCGACCTTGAAACGATAGCCCCATCCCTATAGTACGGCAGACTCCCGATAAAAAAACTGAGCAGTCGATAGGCGCAATGAGATGCTCGGATTGCTTTATCAAAGCAAGTTGTGTCTGTGCAACTGCAATAACTTGAGGAATATTGATTTTACCTGTCTGAGAAAGTGTCCATCCATCTGCTATACTCTTGCCAAGCGTGTTTGTAAGCTGTACTCTCTCATCGATTGAGACATGCTCACCCATCGGAAGAACAATCTCATCCACCATTGCCGCGCCGCTTAGTTGTAGCAACTGGCGTCTTGTGATGGCGGACATGCCTTGCGCGCCCTGCATCACGACGCGCAGGGAGTTCAGGATGTTTTCGAGCGACCAGCCTTCATCGAAGAGTTGGGCGAGATGGCTGGTTCCCAGCGCGAGCCATGCTCCTGCGTGTTCGTGTGTCACGACGTTGGGCTGCGCGGCCAGCAGGTCTATGGCCTGTGTCGGCGTATATTGCGGGGATGGCGCGGCTTCGCGCAACAGTGGTGGAGGCGCGTCTACCACGACTGGTAAATGCTGCGCCGGATTTGGCGCGGCTGGTTGTGAAGTGAGCACTTTTCCATTACCTTGCGTCCAGCCGCGTCCTTGCAGGCCCAGTTCCCTTGGCGTCTTCTTGAAATAATTGCTCAGGATGCGCTGGGTTTTGAGGTTGAGCGGAAACCACTGCTCGGCTCGCCGGATGGTGGAGACGCCCAGGCCGATTTCTTGCGCCAGTTCATCCTGTGTCAGACCCTTTTCCACGCGCGCCACGCGCAAGGGATGTGCGGGATATTCATTTTCTTGCATCACTTACTCGCCTCCTCTCGCTTCAAGTGTACCGGGCAGGCGCAGCGTTGTCTATACTTTTATCGTTCAGTTACCGTTCACTTTCTATTCACTTCATATGCATGTTGTATGCATTGCATATTCATTTCATATGCATGTTTCATGAGTCTACTCACCATTTTTTTCGTGGTGTGGCAAGTTCGTATTCTACACGCCGGGCGGCTATAATTAGGAAGAGAGCAAAATGGCAACACAAAGCATGATTGAGAAGGTGACATATGATACTGGTGACAGGCGCGACGGGTTATATTGGCAGGCATCTTGTAGCGCGATTGGTCGAGCAGGGCGAGCGTCCACGCTGCCTTGTGCGAGACATGCAACGCGCGGCAAGGATATTGCCCGCCGCTCAAGTCGAATTTGCGCAGGGCGATACGACGCGCGCTACTACGCTGGCGGCAGCGTTGCAAGGCGTGGACACGATTGTTCACGCGGCTTTTATGACCGCCGATCATAAACAATCATACGGGAATCATTATTACGAAACCAATGTGCAGGGAACGGCCAATCTGATTAAAGCAGCGCAGGCAGCAGGCGTTACCCGTATCATCGAAATGAGCGGGCTGGGAACGCGGCCCGATAAGCCCGGCACCTATATGCAGGGACGCTATGAGGCCGAGCGAATGCTCAAAGAAAGCGACCTGGGTTGGACCATCATCCAGCCCTCGGTACTCTTCGGCAAAGGTGCGCCATTTATCAAAGGTCTGACCGACCTGATACGCACTTCGCCTGTAGTGCCGCTGATCGGCGGCGGCAAGATACAATTCCAGCCCATCTATGTCGAGGATGTTGTCACTGTCGTGCTGAAAGTTTTGCAAGAACCCGCGCGCACCAACCACAAAACCTACACCATCGGTGGTCCCGAATACTATACCTTTACCCAGATCATCAATGCCTTGCTGCATACTATGCACAAAAGCCGTCTCAAGGCTCCGGCTCCCAACGCGCTCGTCGGCATCGGCGCAACCGTCATGGAGGCCGTATTGCCTCGCCCCCCTTTAACGAAAGCTGCCATGGCGCTTTTCACCTTCGATAACATCACCGACCTTAATGCGGTCGAGCGCGATTTCGGTTTCACGCCAGTGGCGTTCAGCAGGTTTTTGGTAGAGCAGGGAGTGTGACTAAATAATAAGAAGCGTTCGCTCACGCCCGGCTGATGTTTGCCGTCCGAATGGGGTTAGAAAGGGTGAGGCATCGTAACCTGATGAATTTTAACGATTAAACCCGGTAATGTACGTGGCTCCGTCCTGTAGGGACAAGGGGTGGATGTGGGGATGGGTGGGGGCCTTGTGCTTGTCCTCGTGGCAACGCGATTCCATTGGGATGATGTGATGCCTCGCCCTATGACGTTCCCCGACGAGGACAAGCACAAGGCCCCCACCCATCCCCACATCCACCCCTTGTCCCTACAGGACGGAGCCACGTACATTACCGGGTTTAATC
>DASTKD010000687.1:0-12569 GCA_035716135.1 Ktedonobacteraceae bacterium | reverse complement strand
CGTTCTGTGTGCCGGTCAGCCCACCGGGGGTATCGAGCGCGACGAGCCGCCCGTGATCGATGATGGCGACACGGTCGGCCAGCCGCTCGGCCTCGTCCATCAGGTGGGTCGTGAGAAGCACCGTTGTGCCGGCGCGTTTAAGGTCACGGATGATTTCCCAGGTAGCCAGGCGGGCCTGCGGGTCCATGCCTGCCGTTGGCTCATCCAGAAATACCAGCGATGGATTGCCGACCAGGGCAACCGCCAGGGCGAGACGGCGTTTCTGCCCGCCGGAAAGCCTGCGGCAGCGCGTTTTGCTGGCGGCATCCAGGCCCACACGCTCTAAAAGCGCGTCAACGTTCCGGGGTTGCTGGTAATAGTCTCCAAAGAGACGCAGCACTTCGCGCGCCGTCAAGCCAGGATAAAGGCCGTCCTGTTGCAGCATCACCCCGATTTGCGCTTTGAGTGTTTGCGCTTCACGTATAGGGTCGAGTCCCAGCACGCGCACACTGCCCGCGTCGGGTTTGCGATACCCCTCAAGCGTCTCGATAGTGGTCGTTTTGCCCGCGCCGTTTGGCCCCAACAACGCGAAAACCTCGCCATGCCGTACTGTTAAACTCAAATGGTCAACTACGCGCAGTGAGCCGTAGCTTTTGGTAAAATTATCAACGACAATGGCTGCCTCGCCCGCTCGCGGACCCTCAGAAGCCATAGATGTCGTTGTCTGCATATCAGCAGACATGTGATCTGTCTCCTTAGTAAATAATAAGCATGAAATTAAAATTTCCTCAACATACCTTACAGCAGTTTCGCTAAGCTGACAAGTAGTAAAACTTTTTCTTCGGGTGCTTCGTGTTAATGGGAGGAGTTGGGTTCAGCTTTTCTTCAAAGAGGAGGAAAAGCAAAAAAGCCCCGTTGAACTGTCAAAGGACAGGAAAAGATAAAGGAGTGTAAAAATGTTAGGTAGTCTTCTCTGGACGATAGTTGTTATTCTCGTGATCCTGTGGCTGCTGGGATTGATTTTCCATATCGCAGGTGGTTTCGTCTGGATTCTGCTCGTGGTCGCCGCGATTGTGTTGATCTACAATCTCTTCACAAGGTCACGCACGACCCGCGTCTAGCAAAAATGGCGGGGCAATCACGAATGTTCGCGGTTGCCCCGCCATTTTTATTTACCCCTGTGTTTGAACCTCAGTAGTAGCTACATCTCCATTGCCCTGAATGGCTGTCAGCTGTTCTAACGAAATGCCGGAGGCTTTGAGCAGGTGGATGATCATATGCGACTGTTTCAACAATTCCGCATCTTGAGCGGAGAGATGTTCCATAATCTGCTCGATATCGTGAAAACTGTGCTGTGAAGTTTGGAACGTTTCTTCAGACTGCAACTCTTGATGTCGATTGAGTACATTGCCGCCAACGAGGATAACCGGCAGAAGGACCAGTTGGAGGAAGTAACTCGATATAGAACCGAAAATGAGTACAAGGCTTGTGTTGTTGGTGAATGCGCCAATTAGACCAGCGATCCCGATAACAGCGAACAGATACGCGCAAGCCATCGTACCCACGTTGCGCGTGAGCCATACAGCCAGATGCGTATTAAATCCTTGCTGCTCTGCCTTTTGCACTTTGTTGACATCGCGTGGCTGATGCTGGTGTGGTTCGTGACGAAACAGTATCCTGGTATAGTGATGTGGATGTGCCTGCGTTGGTGAAGTGGTCTCTGTCCCGGTAGAGGCCGGTGCGGTATTCTCTTCGTGCATAGTTGTCCTCCGTGCGATATACAGAACAATAGCGTATAATAATCCCACTATAGCATTGTCTGGTTATCCTGTATAGAGATGTATTCCTACAAATATCAACGAACTATCTGGCAAAAATGCAAAAGCAAGCAACAACTCAAGGTCATAATGCGCCACTGATTGGCGTTGACATCGGCGGCACTCATACGCGCATTGGCCTTTTCCATGCTCTTGACACGCCAGAATTTACGCTGCTGGCAAAATTTCCCACACACATGGACTATGACGAACAGCTCCAGCACATTGCGCGGGTATTACAGGCACAGGGTATTCGCAGCGCAGCCGGTATCGGTGTCTCCGTTGCGGCTCGTATTGCGAAGGATGGTCAAACCGTCATCTTTGCGCCAAACCTGCCCGGCTATATCGACAAGCCGTTTGCTCGCCAGCTTGCGGCCTTATGCGCTTCTCCGGTGCGGCTGGCGCACGATACTGTATGCGGCTTGCTGGCTGAGGCGCGTTTTGGGGTGTTGCAAACAGTTGAACGCTGCGCCTATCTGACGGTCTCAACCGGCACAGGAGCGGCTATACAACTGGGGAAAGCGAGTACGCGCCTCATTTCATCGATAGAGATTGGACACCAGATTCTTGATGGCAACACGCGCCAGTGCCTGTGCGGAATGACGGGCTGCCTGGAAACTTATACAGGTGGCAGGCAGCTAGAGTTGCGCTACGGCCACCCCATTGAACACATGACGGATAGCGCGTTCTGGGAAACCTTCGTCGAAAAACTCTCTATCGGGCTGGTCAACCTGGCGCAACTCACACGTATCAACGTGGTCGCCGTAAGCGGTGCCATCGTCCTCAACAATCCCTCCCTTTTACCCGCGTTGCAAACGAAAATCGACTATCTCCTTGTACCCTCAAAACTTGAATTGCGCCTGGCAACGCTGGGTGAAACCGCTCCGCTCGTCGGTGCGGCCTCGCTGCTGGCTATTCCTGAAAAGGATGTCCTGCATTAAGAGGACTTTGTACCCTACTTTACCCCGATTTTGTCCATGACCTCACTGAACCTTCCTCTTTATCCGATACCTTTTCATATCACGGATGTGGAAGTAGCGTCGCATATGTAGTCAGGAGTTCCATCATGAGCCAATCTGGACGTTATACGGAAGAAGCCCGCCGGGCCTTGCTTGCAGCGCGCGAAGCAACTTTTCAACTCAGGCACAGGGTTATTGGGCCGGAACACGTGCTGCTGGGCATAGTAAAAATGAACGATCCTATCATCGAGTGCGTTCTATTGCGGCAGAAAGTCAGTTCTCCGCGCCTGCGAGAGAGCCTGGAATTTGTGGTTGGGCGCGGGAACAAGGCTATTCTCAGCCAGCCAACCTTTGGACAGGCGGCGCGGGTGGTGCTGGAACGCGCCCAACAGGCGGCGACGCGCATGGAACAACCACAGGTCGGTGTCGAACACCTGCTGCTCGGTGTACTCAGCGATGAAGAGAGCATCGCGGCGGGCGTGCTGGCAAGCTTCGGTCTCTCTCTGACTGTTGTGCGTAAAGAAGTCGAGACGGTGTTAAGCATGGGACGCGAGTACGCTCTTTTTACCGCGCAATACCAGGTGCGCTACAATGAAACCCCCACGCTGAACCAGGTCAGCCGCGACCTGACAACGGCTGCCCTGGATGGTAAGATCGATCCCATGATCGGGCGTGAAGCCGAGCTAGAGCGCGTCATGCAGGTGCTTTCGCGCCGCTCGAAAAACAATCCCGTGTTAATCGGTCCGGCGGGCGTGGGAAAAACGGCCATCGCCGAAGGGTTGGCCGTGCGCATCATCCAGGGGCGCGTGCCTGAGAATTTGCGACAGCGCCGCGTGGTGTCGTTAGATGTGGGTTTGCTGACCGTCGGCACGCGCTTCCGGGGAGATTTTGAGGAGCGTTTGAAGCTCATCATGAAGGAAATCCTGAACTCGCAGAGTATCATTATTGTCATAGATGAACTGCACGCCCTGGTCGGGTCGGGCGTAGCGGAAGGGTCTATCGATGCCGCCAACCTCTTTAAGCCGATGCTGGCGCGCGGGGAATTTCAATGCGTCGGAGCCACAACGCTTGGCGACTATCGCAAAACTATTGAGACAGACCCGGCCCTGGAACGCCGCTTTCAGCCCGTCATGGTCAATGAGACGACGCCCGAGCAGACACTGGAGGTGCTGCGCGGCCTGCGCCCTCACTACGCGGAATACCATCAAGTCACCATCACCGATGACGCGCTGATCGCTGCCGGGCAAATGTCCGCGCGTTATATTCATGACCGCTTCCAACCCGATAAAGCCCTTGACCTGATCGATGAGGCGGCGGCGCGTGTGCGCTCCAATCGCTCGATGGCTCCCGGCGAAGTGCGCAAACTGCGTGACGAGCTAATTTCCATCCAACGCGACAAAGATGCCGCTATCCAGCGCCGCGATTTTCCTCTGGCTCTACAAAAGCGCCAGGCGGAAAAACAACTGAGCCAGGCACTGGCAGAGGCCGAACACGAATGGCAAGCGCGGCAACTGCAAGAACGCCCGCTCGTCGATCAAGACGTGATTGCCGGGGTTGTCGCCGCTCGTACCGGCATACCGGTAGCGCGCATTGTGATGGAGGAGGCGCAGCGGCTGCTCAAGCTGGAAGAGGAGTTGCACAGGCGCGTCATCGGGCAACACGCAGCGGTGCAGGCCGTTGCCCGTGCTGTGCGCCGCGCTCGCACAGACCTGCGGGATAGCCGCCGCCCCATAGGCTCGTTCCTGTTTGTCGGCCCGACTGGAGTTGGCAAAACCGAGGTGGCGCGCGCGTTGGCGGAAACACTCTTTGGTGACGAAGAGGCCATGCTGAAGCTGGATATGTCCGAGTTCATGGAAAGCCACCACGTCGCGCGCCTGATCGGTTCACCTCCGGGATACGTTGGCTATGACCAGGCCGGGCAGCTCACCGAGGCCGTGCGTCGCCGCCCCTACAGCGTCGTCCTCTTTGATGAAATCGAGAAGGCGCATCCCAAAGTCTACGATCTGCTGCTGCAAATCCTCGATGATGGCTGCCTGACCGACGCGCAGGGTCGCGGCGTCAGTTTCAAAAACGCTATTATCATCATCACCTCCAACGCTGGAACCGCATATCTGAAAGCCAGTGCCATGTCCTTTGTTCCCGCGCGCAAAAACAGGCAGGAGCAACAGGCCAGCACCGCTCAGCAGATGCGAGTGCAGGTACTGCCGGTCTTGCAAGAGCTATTTCGTCCAGAACTGCTCAATCGTATCGATGAAGTGGTTCTCTTTCATGCGTTGGAGCCAGAACACCTGCGCGACATCGTTGACTTGATGCTCGAAAAAACCTGCCAGCGCCTTATCGAACAATCCATCGCGCTTCACATCAGCGACGCCGCCCGCGCATTGCTGGTCGAACATGGCTACGACCCGGCCTATGGCGCGCGTCCCCTGCGCCGCACCGTACAGCGTATGCTCGACGACCTGCTGGCAGAGTCCCTGTTGCGCCGCGACTTCCAGCCAGGCGATACCGTTGAAGTCAATGTCGAAGATGGTCAACTGGTGGCGTGTGTGGCGGCCAGAGTTGATGTAAGTGATGGGCAGGTGGCGGCGTAGGGGTACCAGAAGATCGAAAAAATTGACTCATCCTCGTCCCTCATTCTCATTAAGACGTGGGAGCAGGCGAGTTGCCTTTTTCATCTCCCAGTGGTGCGGTCGCAGCCAGAGTGTCACATGCTCTGGCTGCATGGTTTCCTGCACCATTCCTACCAACTGCTCGCTCAACCGGTTCAGATCCACTTCGTCGCGTAACGTCGCGCTAAAGGCGGCCAGAGTATGCGCGGCATCATACCTGGAGCGGTAAAATCGGCGGTCTATTGTAACCTGAATGCGCCGCCTCAATGGCTGGAACAGCGCGGCTATCGCCAGCGTCGAAGCAACGATGACCAGGGGAGACTGCGACCACAGTGAAAATTGCCCTGTAATGACACTTATCAGCGACTGCAAGATAACGATGCTCCCAAAATAGACCAGCGCCAGGGTTGCCGTCAATACCGCGTACACCAGTGTGCGTTTAATGATGACATCGATGTCCCACAGGTGGGAGCGCAGAATAGCGATTCCTATGGTGGGAGGGACCACCAGCATCGAGCATGTAACGAGAATCACCACAAACGCATCAGGCAACGCGCTACCGCGAGCGGACGGAACCAGCACGAATGCATACAACAAACGCGCTCCGATATTCCCCGTAGCCGCAATCGCAATGCCATACACGACCCACTTTGTCTGCTGGCGTTGCTGTGGCGAGGACACGTAGCGATAGCGATAGACCTGCACAAAGATCGTACTCGCTATAAGGCTTAATAAAATGAAAGTATAGATGAATTGATTGAAGGGCCAGGCGGGTAACAGGGCAGAGGCAGCCCAGTAGGCGAGCATGAGCAGCGCAAGCCAGCGCACCCAACCTGGCACAAATCGCCCATCGGGAAACACATATGCGCAAAGCATGATGCTGGCGTTACCGAGTGCTATCAGCGCTGGGATCAGCCACAGCCAGGCGGGAGGAAGGGCCTGCAAGGTGAGGGAAGCAAAGCCAAATGGCAGCATCGGCAGAGCAAAAGAGGCAAGTAATGCAACACGGTCATCCGAGCGACGCCAGAAAAGTACCGCGCCCATCGCGGTATAGCTAACCTGGAAAAGCAGACTGACCACCACCATACATACAGCATAAAAATCGAGCGACAATCCCCACGTCTGAAGCGTGTGTCTATCGACGAGGGTGAGTTGGCCGCTAATCAAATGCGGGCCAGGCGCAGGCAGGTCATGCAGAGCCGCGAAGTAAGCCGGAATATTAGCGATGAATAGCGCAAACGCCGGTATCACAATAATGACCCAGGCAATACGCGCCAACATGAGCCAGCGTCGGGGTATGCGCCCGCCGGATGTATCTAAGGACTTCGTGCCGGGTGACAACATCGATATGTTTCTCTTTACAGCCCGCGCAGTAACCGGCTGGCACCGCGACTTTCATACAGTGTAACAACTACTCTCTGATTTTCATCATATCATACAACCGTCCAAAAAACGTTACGTCATCCATGCTGTCTCAGGTATCTATGGCGTGATTCCTCTCGATATATTGACGTTGCTAATCCTGCAAAGGAGCAATGACAGGCTGAGGGTTCTCCAGGTGGCGTTTCTGAAATCTCACCAGGTGGCCGATAACCTCGGAGCATATGGGGTATGGTTCAACTACAGCATTCGATAAAGCGATATAGCCAATCACAGCCGATCCAAAGGCCAGCAATTCAGACTTTGTAGCCTGTACCAGAAGCAGAGCATCTTCTTCTTTTCTCTCAGGAGCTTTTGTTTCCCAATGTCTTAACGGCTCTTCGTAGCGTTTCCGAAATAATTGCAGCATCATGATAACCTCGGTTCGTTCTGAAGAAGGCGGTAGCGTTCTCTTTAACAGGCGAATATAGGTTGTGATAGCTATCTCGATTGCGATCAATTCGCACGGCTTGCCGTACAACATAAATAATGGGCTTTGTTGTTTATCGTCTATCATACCGTCGTCCGCTTTCTGGTAAGGCACAATCGATGTTTATTATGCTTATCATTATGCGGGATAAGTTTATATCCTGAGTATGGTTTATGCGTCATGGCAGAATGACATTTTGAGGGAGTCTCTAATAGTCAGGTGATTCTGCGTTATACCTGGACTATACGTATAACGTATGCTGAAGAATACAGGATGTTCTCTTATTATATGGGTATGATAAGAGAGGTAAAACGAGAACAGCTAGCAGAACTGCTCTATTCGGCTATGAAAGAGCGCAATATGAGTGTTCAGGCGCTTGCCTCGGCAATTGGTGTACAACGTCAAACATGCTATGCGTGGTTACATGAATACCAGCGTCCAGGTTTAGAAATGCTACGCCGCCTTGCGCTTGTTCTCAATATTCCTCTTGCTGAGTTAATTGCATCGACTTATCAAGATGTAAGCGGCGCGCGATTAGAATCACTACTGCAAATATACCTTAGTTTGCCAGAAGAGAAGCGCCGTTTGTTGGAAGCGGTGGTAACGGTGTTTGGAGCGGAAAATCAATAGGATGCTGATTAAAACTAAATCAATGCGAGTTGTGACCACTCCAGGTCAAACTGTGTTTTGATTGCTGCTAGTTTGGGAATAGCTATGCTGCTCATTTCATAATAATCTACGAAGCGTTCTACGCCAATACAGTGTAAACCCAGAGCTTCTGCGGCTGCAACGGTTGATCCCGAACCCATAAAGGGATCAACGATAATACCTTCACCGAGAGGTAGGGCGGCATGAACAATCTGGCGAAGGAATGATTGCGGCTTTAGACTGGGATGATCTGCGATCTCTCTTTCTTGCTGGGGAGTTCTTTCGCTTATAATGACATCACTAAAGGGCTTCTCATCGGAAGTACGCCGTAGTCCGCCCGTTTGAAATTCGCGCAGACAATCGCTTAAACGCATACCATTAGGTATGGGTTTTCGTAAAATACCCCACGGTTCGTAGCAACCTCTTGGTAAGGATGAGACTCCCGAATACTCTTGCTCAGCATTTTTGGGCCGGTCGCCCCCACGAAGTGTACGCACCAGTCGTATCAACTCCCCTCGAAATTCTAAGCCGCCTTCGATCAGGGCGGAGAATACGAGCTGAGAGAGAAAGGCATTCGTTGCGATAAAAATGTGTCCACCTGGACGCAAGGCGTGAACAACAACTTTTGTCCACTCAAGAAAGAAGCGCCTTAGAGATTCACGTTCTTTTTTGTCGAGGGCGGTGAATCTTGGCAGGGGCGCGCGTATGCTGCCGTCAAATGAAGGTGGAATTCGCCAAACTCCCCCGTTACCATTTGCCCGCTTATCGATTTGATTAAACTCGTATTCTTTGACACCATAAGGAGGGTCGGTAACAATCGCGTGGATACTGTTTGCTGGAATTCGACCAAGCCACTCGAGGCAGTCAGCGTGGATGATTCGAGATTGACCTATTGCCCTTGATCGATAGTCAAAAGCTAGCTGAGCCATTACTTCGCAATCGTTCATCTTCGTGTCCTTGATTGTTATCTGAATGCTATAAACATAATAACAGCCTGAGTGAGGAAAATCTATAGCCTAACAGGGCATTGTTGAGTATTTCTTATCGGCAGATGAGAAAAGATCTGCGAAAAATATTAAAGAGGGTGATTGCCAGTCATTGGTAATCGCCCTCTATCGTTCACAAACCGAAACTACAAACTTATACTATTTCTTCGCCACAACCTTCACTGTGCGGGCTTTCACATGTTCGGCTTTGGGCAGGTTCAGCGTCAGGATGCCGTCGGCGTAGCTGGCCTCGGCGCGTTCGGAATTGATGGCGGCAGGCAGGGTGAATGTCTGCTGGTACTGGCCGGACTGCAAACCGTTCCAGTGAACCGTTGCGCCTTCGGGGATGGTTGTTTTTGTCTCCCACTTCAACGAAAGCGTGTCTTGCTGGGCGGTGATCTCCACTGCTTCGGGGTTGACGCCCGGCATGGGTACTTGCAGGATGAAGCCCTCTGGCGTCTCAAGCAGGTTGGCAGCCACGCCGCGACCGGCGAAATTGTTCATCGCGCGCGGGATAAAGCTATCTTCAAAGAGGCGATCCATCGCATCTCGCAGCGAGATGACTTCATTAAACGGATTGTAACGGGTCAAATTTGCCATAGTTGTGTTCTCCTTTTTGCTTACTTTTTCGTTTTTCATCAAGGGTTTGAAGTATCGCTGTGAACTCTTGCTTTGCGCTGAGTCCATCATTCGTTTGTCTGAAAGTAATATACACACTGCTTTGTTAGAATAACGTATGCAAAGTGTAAGAAATTTGTTAGAAGGCTTGATAGCATTGTTGTCAAACTTGTCTACTCGACGATTTTCCTCTCTTCTGTTACAATGCTGCCTGGAAGATGAATTCAATCAGTCGTGTAAAGAGAGGATGTTGTCGTGATGGCACAGCTAGAGGCGACGGGCGAGGCGATAGAGCGCCTGCTACATCGGGGCGTGGCGCAAGTCGAGAAAGAGGCGGATTTACGACGCCTGTTGCTGGAAGGCAACAGGGGCGAGCCTTTGCAGGTCAAGCTGGGCGTTGATCCGAGCCATTATGATCTGACCATCGGACACGCGGTGGTGTTTCGCAAACTGCGCCAGTTCCAGCAAATGGGGCATAAGACCGTTGTGGTGATCGGCGACTGGACGGCGCGGCTGGGCGATCCGAGCGGACGCGAGAATGCGCGTAAGCCGCTCAGCGCGGAGCAGGTCAAGGCCAATGCTGCCACCTACCTTGCCCAATTCTTTACAATTGTGGACCCACAGGCGACCGAAGTGCGCTGGCAAAGCGAATGGTACGACGGCTTTACGCTTGGCGACACTCTAAAACTGCTCAGCTATAAGACGGTCGCGCAGATGTTAGAGCGCGACGACTTCTCAAAACGGTACAGGAGCGGCATTGAAATTCACCTCGCGGAATTTATGTACCCATTATTGCAGGGCTACGACTCGGTGATGCTGCATTCCGACGTTGAGATTGGCGGAACCGACCAGACCTTCAACGTGCTGGTCGGGCGCGAACTGCAGCCCATCTTTGGACAGCCTCCACAGCAGATCATGACCATGCAACTGATCGTCGGTCTCGATGGGTACATGAAGATGGGCAAGTCGCTCAACAACTATATTGCCATGACCGCGCCCGCCAACGACATGTATGGCAAGCTCATGTCGCTGCCTGACCATGCCATGTCGAGCTACTTTGAAACCTTGACCGATGTGTCAGAGGCGGAACTGGACGAATTATCCCGTAAAATGACGGAGGGAACGCTTAACCCCAGAGATGTCAAAATGCGCATGGCGCGCGAGATTGTGACCGGATTCCATAACTCTGTGGCGGCGCAAGAAGCCGAGGAAGCTTTTATTCGCCAGTTCTCCGAACGCAAATTACCCACAGACATACCTGACTACAAACTTAGCGCACCCATCGACATCCTGACCCTGATGGTAGATGCGCGCCTGGCAAAGAGCAAAAGCGACGCTCGCCGTCTTATCCAGCAAGGTGGCGTCACATTCTACCCACACGGCGAAGCAGGTGAAGCGCAACGTATCACCGCTATCGATTTTATCGTGCCTGCCATTGACGGTGCTATTCTTAAGGTAGGTAAGTTACAATATATTCGTATAGGATTGTAAGTGAATGTGCAGGCCGCGAGGAATCGGGAAATCAAGAAGAGGAGAGTATTCATGCCACAGGCGAAGATTGGTGTCATTGGCGGTAGTGGACTCTATCGCATGGAGGGAATGACCGACGTGGAAGAGATCGCGGTACAAACCCCTTTTGGTGATCCAAGCGATGTCATTACGGTTGGCAAAGTCGAAGGCGTCTCAATGGCCTTCCTGCCACGTCATGGGCGAGGGCATCGCATTTCACCCACTGAGCTTCCCGTGCGCGCCAACATCTGGGCCTTGAAAAGTCTGGGCGTCGAGTGGGTGATTTCGGTCAGCGCCGTTGGCAGCCTGCGCGAACATATCGCGCCACGCGACCTCGTTATCCCCGACCAGTTGTTCGACCGCACCAAAAGCCGTGTGAACACCTTCTTTGAAGGTGGTATCGTCGTGCATTGCACCTTCGCCGATCCATTTTGCCCGACGCTTAGCACGCTTTTATTAGAATCGGCGCGTGAACCGGGCAACGTAAAGGTACATGAGGGTGGCACCTATGTCTGTATGGAAGGCCCGTTATTCTCCACCAGAGCCGAGTCGCGTACTTACCGCAGTTGGGGCATGGATATTATCGGCATGACCGCGCTGCCGGAGGCCAAGCTAGCGCGCGAAGCCGAACTGTGTTATGCTGTTATCGCTTGCGCCACCGATTATGATAGCTGGCACGAATCGGAAGAATCCGTCACCGTCGAAATGGTAATCGGCAACTTGAGCGCCAATGTTGCCAATGCCCAGCGTATCCTGCGTAGTGTCGCCCGCAAGATTCCCGCTGATCGCAGCGCCAATACCTGCGAATGCCCCTCCGCCCTGGCGACAGCGATTATGACGGACCATAGCCGGATTCCACCTGAAGCCAGAGAAAAATACAGTTTGCTCATCGGGAAATATGTGTAGGGACGCGATCAATCACGTTCCACCGCCCTTTAATCGTGAAAGAGCCACCAATTAGAGAAGGAAGAGAGAATATAGTGATGGAAAATTACCGGCCTTATGATCCGCGTGAGCCTCAACAACAGCAACAGCAACAGCAACAACAACAACAATGGCAAGCGCCGCCAGAACCCTGGTCGCCGCAGCAGGCCCAGTGGCAAGCGCCACCACAGCCCCAGCCTCAATGGCAAGAACGGCAGGCACCGCAACAGCCCTGGTCGCCGCAATATGCTCAATATCCCGGCGCGATGATGATGGGAATAGAGCAGCCAAAGAACTGGCTCGCAACTGTGCTGTTGTGCCACTTTCTAGGCACGTTCGGCGTGCATCGCTTCTATACCGGGCGTATTGTGAGCGGTATCTTTCAGTTGCTCACCTTTGGTGGTTTCGGTATCTGGACGCTGGTTGACCTGGTAATGATTATCACCGGCGATTTCAAAGACAACTATGGTCGTCCGCTCAACCATCAACCGATCATGGGAGGAACCAGAAGCTGGAGTACAGCAGCATTATTGTGCATGTTCCTGGGCTGGCTCGGTGTGCATCGCTTCTACACCGGACACGTCGTGAGCGGCATCTTTCAACTCCTCACCTTTGGTGGCTTCGGCATCTGGGCGCTGGTTGACCTGATTATGATCTACACCGACAGCTTC
>DASTKD010000686.1:0-17578 GCA_035716135.1 Ktedonobacteraceae bacterium | reverse complement strand
CAGGGCGACCGCAAGGGTCGCCCCTACCATACACGAAGCGGCTCAAGAGACCCGTACAGGGTAGGGGCGACCCTTGCTTGCGGTCGCCCTGGCACGCTCACGCCGCGCATTTCGTACTAATAAAGAATGCGCACTCCCCTTGACTCTGCACCATACTACAGAGTGTATACTTTTCTGAAGGAGGGACAGAGATGGATATGCTCTCGATTGGACAGGTCGCGCGGAAAGCCGGCGTGGGCGTGGAAACGGTGCGCTACTATGAGCGTGAAGGTTTGCTGGAAGAGCCACCGCGTCGTGCTTCTGGCTATCGTCAATACCCCGAAGAGGTAGTCAAACGCCTCCACTTTATTAAACGTGCGCAAAAACTCGGCTTTTCGCTTAGAGAGATTAGCGAGCTGCTACTATTGCGCGTTGACGCACAGACCGCCTGTGAAGAGGTCAGGCAGCGCACCGAGGCGAAAATCGCTGAAGTGGAGCGGAAATTGCTCGATTTACAACGCATGAGGGGAGCTTTGCTCCAGGTACACACTCTCTGTGTAGGGCAGGGACCGACAGGTCGTTGTCCCATGCTTGATGCGCTCGACCGGCAAGAGCCGTTTGAGCGGCCTGAATGAACATAGGAGTGAGCAACATTGATGGTGTCAATGCAAGAACGCTATGATCTGGTGATACTGGGCAGTGGCTCGACGGCCTTTGCCGCAGCTCTCCATGCCGCCGAACTCGGCAAAAGCGCTGTTATGACCGAATCTCGCACGATCGGCGGCACCTGCGCCAATCGGGGCTGCCTGCCTTCCAAGAACCTGATCGAGGCTGCCCGCCTCGTCTATGATGCCGCTCATCCTCGCTATCCGGGCTTATCCCCGCTACATATGCCGGTCAGTTGGACAGAACTCATTGCCCAGAAAGATGAGGTTATTGAGGAGTACCGCTCTCACAAGTACGAGAGTCTGCTCGATGATCCCGACCATATGCAGCTTGTGCGTGGCCCCGCCAGACTGGTTTCCGAGCACGAAGTGGAGGTACAGGGTATCGAGGGTGTGCGTTGCCTGGTGGGTGAGCAAATTCTGATTGCGACCGGCTCCACGCCGGATATTCCTCATGTATCGGGCCTCTCGGATGTGCCGTATCTCACCAGTGACCTCTTGAGCGCTGCCGATGACCCCTGGAGAAGCGAATTGCATGAGCAACCCCGCTCTTTGCTCATCCTGGGCGGCGGCTACGTCGCGCTCGAACTGGGTCAGATGTTTGCTCGCTTTGGCACCGAAGTGACCATTGTTACGCGAGGCAAGAGTATTCTTTCTGGCTACGAGCCGGAAATCGTTGAAACCCTTAGCAAGATTCTTCAAGAGGAGGGGCTGCGCATCGTCACTGCCGCGCAGGTAAGCGGCGTGGAACGCTCGCAAGAGGGAATCGCTCTTTCGATAAAGCAGCATGGCAGTCAGCATACATTGAACGCTGAAAAGCTCTTGATTGCTACCGGACGACGCCCCAATACCAGAGAGATCGGCCTGGAACGAGCCGGAGTAGAGGTAGATCAGGCGGGAGCTGTGCGTGTGAATCGCGCCTTGCGTACCAACATCCCCCATATCTGGGCTGCTGGCGATGTGATCGGGCGAGAGAGCGGGAGCCAGATGGCGACGCCTGTAGGCGCGCGCGATGGCAAGATCGCCGCCCACAATGCCCTCTCGGGGGAGCCGCTGCGCGAGGTAGACCATACTATTATCCCTCGTGCCATCTTCACCGATCCGCAGGTGGCGGTTGTGGGTATGACCGACGAAGAAGCCAACGCTGCGGGGATTGTTTGTGAATGTAATACCATCCCTCTGAGCGTCGTGCCACGCGCCGGGGCTATTCGTGATACACGCGGCGTCATCAAAATGGTACTCGAAGGTTCGACGCGCCGAGTGGTGGGCGTCTCGATGCTTGGCCTGAATGCATCCGAAGTGATTCACGAGGCGGCGATGGCCCTGCGCTTTGGAGCGACGACGGATGACTTTATCGATCTGATTCATGTCTACCCGACGATGGCCGAAGCACTCAAGCTGGTCGCCATTTCCTTTACGAAAGATGTTAATCGACTCAGTTGCTGTGCCAGCTAGCGTAAGCCAGCACTCGTCACGCTAAAGAAGAAAAGGGAAGGAAACCGATGCAACATCCATCGCTCGAAACGATTGCCACACGCCTGTCGGAGCAGTTGCAGTGTGAGCAGGAAGAACTCTGCCTCCCGATCTTGCATCAGGTGACACGAGGAAAACCTCTCAAGAAAGCAGCGCTGGCGGCTTCACTTCACATGGGCCAGGAGGATTTAGAGCAGCGCCTCTTACATCTGCCAGATACCGAGTTTGACCAGCAAGGCAACATCCTCGGCTGGGGCGTGACACTCGTACCCACACGCCACTGCTTTCAGATACACGGACAGTCCCTTTATACGTGGTGCGCTTTTGATACGGTACTATTTCCTCCGTCACTTCTGGCAGAAGCGCGGGTTCAATCGACCTGCCCGGTTACAGGCCATCCGATTACTTTTGTTGCCACGCCTTCCGGGGTGGTCAAGAATCTGGCTCCTACATCGAGCGTGATGTCGCTCATTATTCCGGTTGAGCGCAGCGAGTGTGTGCGCGCGACCTTTTGCGAGCAATCCCTCTTTTTCGAGTCGGAGCAGGCCGCTTCGACCTGGCTTATAGCCCATCCAGAAGCAATCTTGCTTTCAATTGAGGAAGCGGCTCTAGTAGGAAAGTTGGTTGCTGGAACACGCTTCACAGACAAGCGCACACAAAGCAAATAACAGGAGCGGGCATGAAAAAAGAGAGGCAAAATTGCATTACCTCTCTCAAAGCTGGGGTGCAGGGATTCGAACCCCGATTGGCCGATCCAGAGTCGGCAGTCCTACCGTTGAACGACACCCCAATGTGTCGTGTGGCTAATATTATCCTAAGTCTTGCGACTTGTCAAGCGGTTTTTGGGGCGTGCAACGGGGCCTGTGAATTATTGCGGTGGTGGGGAGGAAGGCGACCCTCGCGGTCGCCTTTTTCTCCCCATTCCAGTTTTCCCTGGCAATCATTCACGAACGCCAGGCGCAAGTAATGATGCGCCGTAGTTCCAGCCCGTGCTGAAGGCGCGCGCGTTTTCTGTGGCGAAGCGCGGCAGGCGTTGCTCGATGGCCTGCTCGAATAAGGCGCGTGGGAGCAGGCGGGTATAACCGGCGAATGCGCCGAGCATGAGCATGTTGACGCGGCTATCTCCGGCATCCTCTGCGCCTGTCTCGCCAGTCACGGGCGGCAGTATCTCCGGCACAAAAATACCGGTAACGCCAGTTTCTTGCAAAGCGCGTTCAACTTCGTCGCGTGTGGGATAGTGCAGTCCGGTCACTCCGGCGGCTACGGGCATACGGCGGTAGAGGCTGGTGAAGGCCAACGCGCCTTCGCTTGCCATTGGTAGGGCGCGTAACACCTCGCTCATCTCCAGCGCGATCAGAATGTGCGCTTCCCCGGCGGGGATCGCCGGGCTGGCGGTTGGTCCCAGTCGCACGTGACACATGCCCGAACCGCCCAGGCGCGCCAGGCTGACCCGCGAGAGTACGCGCACCTCTTCGTCCGCCGCTTCAGCCGCCATCGCCAGCATTTCCATCATGGTGAGCGTCCCCTGTCCACCAATGCCGAGTAAGATGATATTGGTTGTTTGCATCGTCCTACTCCTGCACCATGTGGCGGAGTTGCACGCCCGCGAATATGGAGCTGTCCGGCGACTTCTGCCCGCTCAATTGCTCAACCGGTTTGATGGCGTCGTAGGGGCAGGCATCTACACAGAGGCCGCAGGCTACACAGGTCGCGCTATCGATGCTCACGAGCGGCTTTACATTATCCAGCGAGAGCAGCACCGAGGGACAACCTACTTTATGATAGCAGGGCGTATCTTCGCAGCCGCGACCCGCCATACATGCCTGCTGATCTACCTGTACTGGCTCGTGAATGTAGACGCCCTGTGTTGTGCAGGGAGCTTCGGCGATTACGACCGCTACGCCGGGGCTGCGCATGGCGTCCTGTATGGTAGCGATCATCTCGGGCAGTTGATAGGGATCGAGTCGCTTCACGTATTCGACGCCGCAGCCGCGCGCGATCATGGCGATGTCGGCGCGTAGAGCGGGTGCGCCGTCGGTGCGTCTACCGGTACCCGCGTCGGGCTGCATCCCCGTCATGGCGCTGCGGCTGTTGTCCAGGATCAGCAGCGTGAGGTTGACGCCGGATTGCACGGCGTTGAGTAAGCCCGCGATGCCATTATGATAGAAGGTACCGTCGCCCATCGCTGCCAGCACAGGCCGCTCGATGCCGGCCTGCTTCATGCCTTGCGCGATGCCGATGCTGGCCCCCATCGAAACCTCTGTCCAGCAGGCATCGAGCGGCGCATTCATGCCAATGATGGTGCAGCCCACATCGCCCGTCGTAATCACCTCGTCCTGTGCATAGCCAAGCTGTTCAATGGCGCGATTGAGCGCGTAGTACGTCATGCGATGTGGACAACCGGGGCAGAATTCCAGCGAACGAGCAGGAGCCAGGCTCGTTGCGTTCAGTGGGGTTGAAGAGGTCTTCAGCATGGGCAAAGCGTGACCATTGCTGCCGTTCAATTTTGCCTGCGCGGGCATTTCCTGCATACCCGGAGCGTTGCCGACCTGGCGCAGGCGCGTCCATGTGGGCGCGCGTCCCATTTGCTCATCGAGAGCGGCCAGCGCGTTCTGTATCAACTCGAGCGAATAGTCGCCTACGCGCGGCAAGAGTCCGTTACGTTTGCCATGCACACGCACATGCAGCCCAGTTTCGGCAATGATTGCCAGCACCTGTGTCTCGATCAAAGGGTCAAGCTCTTCCAGCACTACGACGCTATCCACCTGTGACAGGAAATGCTCGATCTCCTGCCGGGGCAATGGATGCACCATGCCCAGCTTCAATACCGGCACGTCCGCGAACCACTGCGGCGCGCGCTGGCGCAATTCTTGCAGGTAAGTGAAACTGACGCCTGCTACGATGACACCGAGGCGTTTCCCTTCTTCTGCCTGTTCAACGGCAGGTAATGTGAATACCGGGCAGGTTTTGCCTGTCTGCGCAACATTTGTCATGTTTCTGGATAATTCCCCGGCCAGTTCCAGCCGTTTAATGGCGTCGCTGTGTTGATCGCGGCACCACTGTGGAGCGGCTTTGGTGAATTTGGCGAGGTCGCGTGGGAAGGATGCCGGGCGTCGCTCTCTTTCATGTTCGATCTGTCCAACCTTCATGGCGGTGATGGCGTTGGCAACCGCCGTTGTTCCCAGCACGAAGATGGGCGCGCCCGTCTGTTCCGATAAGATGAAGGCCAGGCGCGTCATACTGTACGCCTCTTCGGGACTGGCTGGCATGAGCATGGGCAGCGAGGCCAGTTGCGCGTAATAGCGCGTATCCTGTTCGACCATACCATAGTAAACGCCCACGTCATCGACCGCGTAAATGACCAGCGCGCCCCGCACGCCGCTATGCGCGATGGAAAGCAGGCTATCCGCCATCACGTTCACCCCGGACATCTTCATGGCGACGAAACTGCGCTTGCCTGCCCAGGCCGCGCCGGTGGCGACTTCCAGCGCCACTTTTTCATTGACGCTCCACTCGATGGCTATATCATACTGGCTGGCGATTGGAATAAGGGCGGTTATCGCTTTAGTGCTGGGGTTGCCGGGATACCCTGTGGCGACATCGACGCCACACTCCAATACTGCGCGCGCTACTGCTTCATCACCTGTTAAAAAGAGCCGTTTACCGGGCATGGTCAGAACGTTCACTGCAAAACCTCTTTGAATAACGCGATTGACGTTGAGATGGTTGAAAAACCTTGATATAGTTAGTGTATGGTATACATTTGCGGTTTGTCAATAACAGACACATAACAAAACTCGATAGCTGTAAGATCGCGTGAAACATGGCGACCGCAAGGGTCGCCACTACTATAACGGAGAATGAGCAGAAAGCTTCGTATAGTAGTGGCGACCCTTGCGGTCGCCATGCTCAATGCGAGCGACTGTTGTTACATGTTGAACGTTCTTAGTCCGCCAGTGCTTCGGCGCGTTGCGCGCCGCTGTTGATCACATGGCGGCGTTTGTAGCCGAACCAATAGATCGCGCCTACGACAAAGAGTACTACCAGCGAGAACTCGAAGATGGGAGTGCCGCCGAGTACGGGAACATCGGCCCATGAAGGGAAAGCCGCGCCCATTACTGGATTGGTGTAGATGTTGCGCAGCCCACCAAACCACAGGAAGTTGATCAGCATCAAGCCACCGTAGATCAATCCCAGGATGTTGATAATCATACCCCATCTTCCCAGGTTGAAGGCAGCCCTGACACGCGGCCAGCCCTTCATGCGCGCGCCCAGCGAGGCGATGTTGTTCATGAAGTAGGACAGGTAGATCATGCCTGTCGCGCCCGTCACTATTACGCCGATAGCCGTGCTGTACAGGAATGGGAGAGCGGAGAGTACGGCTACGCCAACGCCTGCCCAGAGCGGCGTGCGGAAGGTAGGATTGACTGATCCCCAGAGCTTGCCGAAAGGCAAGCGACCGTCACGGCCCATCGAGAACATCAGGCGAATGGTGGCCGACTGGATAGCCAGCGTGCAGACACATACGGCGATGAGTACGACCCCCAGGTAGATGTTGCCCCACGAGGTGCCAAGCGCATCCTGAATGACTTTGGGCAGCGCCTGCGTGAAGTTTGCGCTATTGGCGATACTCTCAATGCTGTTGAGGCTTTTGATGGAAAGGAGTGTGCCACCCAGGAAGAGAAAGCCGGCGACAGCGGACAGTCCAATAGCCCATAGCACACCGCGCGGCGCGTTTTTCTGCGGATCTTTGGTCTCCTCACCCAGCGTTCCAGCCGTATCGAAGCCGTAGATGACGAACAACGACATGAAAAGCGCGGCCGCGAATGAGCCTACATAGGTATCGCCAAATCCCGGCGTCCAGTTCCCTGAGCCGATGGCGGAGGCATGAACTGGCGAGCCGGTGAAGAGGAAGCTGAGCGGCTGGTGATTGAAGAAGATCAACAATACCAGAGCGAAACCGACCATACCAATGATCTCGGCAGCCACGCCAATATTATTGATGATACTCACCAGGCGCACGCCCATTACGTTGATGAGTGTGCCAACGACAATGGCAACAAGCGCGATGAAGACGGCGTTGTTCATTCCTAAAATGGTTGCCGGGATGTTCGGGAAAATAGCCAGCAACGGAATAGGAACGGTGAACGCTACAGCAGTGATGGTCAGGACGCCGGCAAAGAAGTAAATCCAGCCAGTAAACCAGCCCAGCGAATGCCCTGATAGACGCTTGCTCCACTGGTAAATGGAACCCGCGATGGGGAAATGCGAAGCGAGTTCAGCGAAGTTCAACGCAATGATGAACTGACCAATAGCCACAATCGGCCAGGTCCAGAAGAAGGCAGGGCCGCCTGCCAGGATACCGAGATAAAACAATGAAAAAGTGCCGGTTGAGACGGAGATGTAGGAGAAAGCTACCGCGAAGTTGGAGAGGAATCCCAGTGTGCGCCGCAATTCCTGTTTGTAGCCCAGCTTTTGCAGTAATGCCTCGTCCCGCTGATTCTGATCGTGGGAAGTGTTGATTTCCGCCATGCGTGAACGCCTCCTTTGTAGTCGATACAACTACCGATAAGAAACGCCAGAGTAAGCCGCCCGCCTTTTCATCCGAGATATGGCGAAACGCGAGCAGACTATATGAGGATTCTATAGTAAAGTCTACCATACCTCCTTGCCAATAAGCAATATGCCTATAGTGTGAGCAGGCGATGTGGATACAATGAGCATACGTTGCCAATCTTATGCATCACGGCATACAATACCCATAGAACAATGAAGTTCTTTATTTTCTGGTTGAAAGGATAATGCAATGCGAAGCAAAATAACGGTTGTCGGGGCAGGTTTTGTCGGCAGTACGCTGGTGCAGCGGCTCGTCGAGCGCGACTATGCCGACGTGGTGATGTTCGACATTATACCAAACATGCCCCAGGGCAAAGCCCTCGATATGTTACAGGCTGGCCCCGTGCTTGGCTATGACTCGCTGGTCGTTGGCACCAACGACTATGCCGATACCGCCAATTCGGATATTGTGGTGATAACGTCTGGCTTCCCGCGCAAGCCGGGCATGAGCCGCGACGACCTTGTCAAGAAAAATCAAGAAATCGTCGGGCAGGTGACGCAGGAGGTGGTGAAGAACTCGCCCAACTGCATCATCATTATGGTGACAAATCCGCTTGACGCGATGGCGCAACTGGCATACCACGTGAGCGGCTTCCCGCGCAACCGCGTGGTGGGTATGGCCGGCGTGCTGGATACCGCGCGTTTCCGCACCTTCATCGCGCAAGAACTGGGCGCGTCGGTGCGCGACGTGCAAGCCTATGTGCTTGGCGGGCATGGCGATACAATGGTACCACTGGCGCGTATGTGTACCGTTGCCGGAGTACCCATCGCGCAATTGATGCTAGCCGAGCGTATCGAGCAGATCGTGCAGCGCACGCGCGACGGCGGCGCGGAAATCGTCAAGCTGCTCGGCACGGGCAGCGCTTACTTCGCGCCCTCCGCCTCCGTCCTGCAAATGGTCGACTCCATCCTGCTCGACAAGAAGATGATTATGCCCTGCGCCGCCTATCTCCAGGGAGAGTATGGCATCAACGGCCTCTTCGTTGGCGTACCCGTCAAACTCGGTGCGCAAGGCATCGAGCAAATTGTGGAAGTCGAACTCAGCGAAAACGAGCGCGCGCTCCTCAAAAAGTCAGCCGACGCTGTGAAAGAGCTTGTGCAGGTGATGGGAATTTAGCTGTCAGAACAAAAAGGCGACCGCAAGGTCAGAACAAAAAAGGCGACCGCAAGGTCAGAACAAAAAAGGCGACCGCAAGGTCAGAACAAAAAAGGCGACCGCAAGGGTCGCCTCTACTAAGAACGGGCCTGGGAAGCCACTGCGTGTCATAGTAGAGGCGACCCTTGCGGTCGCCTTTCGCCTCACCACAGCGACCATTCACAAACAAAGGCCATAGAAGTTATCAATCACCCCTCATCTTCAACTTCGTTAGTGCTTCTCTGCTTATCCTTCCCGGAGATCACTACAATAAACTCTCCCCTGAGCTTCGTCTGTTGCTCAACCCATTGCAGCAATGACGAGAGTGTGCCGCGTTCAACATGTTCAAACATTTTGGTCAGGTCGTTGGCGAGCGCGGCTTCTCTATCTCCCAGCGCTTCTTGCGCGTCTTTGAGGAAGGCGGCCAGGCGAAATGGGCTTTCGTAGTAGATCAAGGTGTGCGGGGCGTCCCTGTCGATTTCTATGAAGCGGCGGCGCGGGCCGGGTTTGCGCGGGGGAAAGCCGCGAAAGGTGAAGCTATGCACGGGCAGGCCAGAGAGTACCAGCGCCATCGCAAAGGCCGTCGGGCCGGGTATCATGGTAACATTCAGCTTCGCGGCAATGGCGCGGCGCACCAGTGTGTAACCGGGATCGGAGATGCCGGGCGTTCCCGCGTCCGTCACCAGCGCTATTGATTTTCCCTGCTGCAACAAATCTTCGATATGTTGGCCTGCTCGCTCTTCATTATATTCGTGGAAAGCGATCTGCGGCTTTGCAATCTCGAAGTGCTTGAGCAGCAATCCTGTCTTGCGTGTGTCCTCGCTGGCGATATAATCCACCTCACGCAAAATATCCAGGGCGCGTGATGTAATATCGCCCAGGTTGCCAATCGGCGTCGCTACCAGGTACAACATAGAATCTTTCAAAGTTCCGCCTTCACCTGCTTACGAATCGAGGGTAACTTGTCCATTACCTCTGGCCGCTTCACCTTGAGCGAGGGTGTGCGCGGAAAATCCTTCTCCGGCCAGAGCGTGTAGCCGCGAATCTGCTGGGGCGAGGCGAGTTGCTTATTGGTCTGCTGGATGGCGACTCTGGCCTGTGAGGGGTCTTCCATCAAAAGAATGGCATACACGGTCGGTCCCTCGCCGTTTTCCATCAAGCCTATCACCACTGCGTCCTTGATGGCCGGGTGAAGCAACAGCATGTTTTCAATGTCTTCGGGGTAGACATTCAGGCCATTGGCAAGCACAATCAGGTTTGTCTTGCGCCCTTTCAGGTAAAGCCTGCCCTGCTCATCCTTATAGCCCAGGTCGCCGGTATGGTACCAGCCATCCTTGAAGGCGGCAGCCGTCGCTTCGGGATTTTGCCAGTACCCCTGCGCTACATTGGGGCCGCGCACCAGCAGCTCGCCATCTTCAGCGATCTGCACTTCTATACCGGGCAGGGGTTGTCCGATGCTTTCGTAGGTATGATCTTCGTGGCGCGTTACGGAGACGACGGGCGAACATTCGGTCGCGCCGTAGCCCTGCATGACGCGGAAGCCCATATTTTCCCAGCGTTCGGCCAGCTTAGGCGGTAAATACGCGCCCCCACTTACAAAGAAACGGAAATGGCCGCCGAAACGCTTATGCACCGCGCCGAAGAGCAGTCGTCGCGCGCCAAAGGGCAGCCAGCGCGCGACGCGATGCAACAATTCCCACTGCTTCACTTTCTTCTGCATACGCACCTGCCGCTCGATGCCGTTCATAAAGAGTTGCAATGCTTGCGGAACCAGCACCATACAGGTAACGCCCTGCGTACCCAGTAATCTGAGCAGCGTATCGGGAACCAGCGATCTCGCGTACAGGATGCTGGCACCGCCATGAAACTCGGCGATCTCGATGGTCATCTCGAACATGTGACTGAGTGGGAGGATGGAGAGTGTGCGGTCTTCCTGCGTAATCTTGACCACTTCGAGCGCGGCCAGAGCATCGCTGGTAATATTCCAGTGGCTGAGCATCACACCTTTCGGTTGCCCGGTCGTGCCTGATGTAAAGACTAGCTCGGCCAGGTCATCGCCCGTCACCTCCGGCAACGCCGCCGCGTCAAGCTTTCCCTGTGGCAGATTGTCCAGGTCGATTAAGGGTAAAGAGGGATTTTTCAGCGTCGCATACTGTTTGCTCGTTGTGATGAGATGCGTAGCCCCGGTCGTTTGCGTGATACGCTCGATGAAATCTTGCTTTGAACTAATGTCCAGTGGCACTACTACTCCGCCGATCAGCAGCGTGCCGAGGAACGTGACCATCCAGTCAACGCGGCTGGCTGCCCAGAGCATGACACGTTGCCCTTTGACAACGTGTTGTTCTTGTAAATATCCAGCAAAGGCATACACTTTTGCTTGAAGTTCAGCATAGGTGTATGACACAATGGTACCGCCATCAGCCGGTTCGAGTAGTACAGTTCGCCCTGGAAATCGTTCTACCGCTGAAGCAAATAAACTATTGATGGTCTTCATGTGATTGACCCCTCTCCTGTTCCTATGTTGTGATGACACATTCATAAACTACCCCTGTCTCTCTGGGAAAGATCAAGCCCCTGCGCTTATTATAGAAGAGACGCCGCCCATTTGCCAGTACCTGCAACGGACAGAGCAGGGCTTGTGAATAATCGATCGCAGGGGTGAGGAGAAAGGCGACCCTTGCGGTCGCCTTCCTCTTTCCCATCTCAGTTCTTCCTGGCAATCATTCACAAGACCAACCTCCGGTTAATTTTCGGATGATTGAAGTCTAAATACAGTACTATCTGGTTGGTTTGGGCGGTTCGTTGTTGAAATGTATCTCTTTAATTATATGATACACATAATTAAATTGCTGAGCTAAATCTAAATGCGAACCATTATGTGATATCGAGTAACTTCGTTTGGGGGTGCCATTACAATAAGTCTTATGGATGCCACTTCGAAATCGACCCTCTTTTTGAATAAAAAACGTTTCTATAATACGTGATATTATATACAAAAATTGCCGTGCTTTAATCATAGGGCTGTGTCTGGCAATTTCATGCAGTACTTCAATGCTAGCAATAGAAGTAATTTGACTAGTTATAAATTCTGTGGTATTATAGGAGTCAGGAGGATATCCAATGTTTTATCCTTACACTGTTAGCAGTGGCAGGACAATCAATGGAGCATTCCGCAACGTGAATCGAGAGGATTTGGTAAGCTATAATATAGCTATAGCAGTATTGAATGGATGGACGAATCCGCATTGTGGAAGGCTCGAATATCGTGTTTTAACACATCAATTCAAGAGTGATGTGCTATTTTGCGTTGTCAAAAAAACGGCGCAAGTCACATAAACGAACAACCGTTCGTATATCCCCCCTACGGCGTTTGATTACAAGAAAGGAAATCCGGTCCAATGGCTTCAGTTGAAACCACCAACATTGGTAAAGCGGTTGCTGCCCGTGTGGGCAGCAATATCAGGGAGGTGCGCACAAAGTTATCGTTGACCCAGGCGCAACTGGCAGCTCCCGAGTTCTCTATCTCCTATATCTCGGCTATCGAGCGAGGCAAAATTCGGCCCTCCCTCAAGGCCCTTTCCATCCTGGCGAAGCGCCTTGATGTTCCTTTAACCTTCTTGCTCGAGGGATCGCCCGGCGGCGCGGCGGAAGCGCGAGCAGTTGGCTATTCTCCGGCTGATTCGGGTCCCGACCAGCGCATTGACGTTGAATTGTTGCAGGCGTTTGTCTTGCTCCAGCAGCACGCCTATGCGCAGGCAAGCGAACTGCTTATGCCTATTCAGGCGGATCGCATTACCACCGATCAAGCCTATCAGTTGTTTCTCTTGCGCGGTCAGGTTCACCTGGGCCTGAGCGAATATCAGGAAGCCGTCGTCGATCTACGCGCAGCCGTCTCACAGGGCGAGAACATGGCAGACGTGGAGAATGCGGAGCGCGCGCGCAATCTGCTGGGCAAAGCCTACTTCTCCCTGTATAACTACACCCTGGCTCTAGAGAATCATATTCGTTGTGCGAGCGCTTTAGAGAGTAACCTTATCGATGATCCGGTTTTTGCGCTTGACGTATACAGCAATGTCGCCAACGATTTTTTCCGGCATGGCGACCTTGACAGAGCCATTTCCTATTACCATAAGGCTCTGGCAACGCTGGATGACATGAAACGCGATAGCAGGAGCTTCGCCGAAAAGTATATGGAGATCGGCCAGCAGTATAAAAAAGCGGGCAAGATCAACATGGCGCGTGAGTATATTATGCGCTCTCTCGCCATTTATGAGATGCGTGACGAGCAGCGCACCGTTGGTCTGACCCACCAGCGCCTGGGTAAAGCGCTCGAAAAGCAGAACGATCTGGATGGCGCGGAACGCGAATACCGGCAGGCCATCACCATTGAAGAGGAACTTGAAGACGATGTAGCGGCTTCCCTCTGTCATACCAGCCTGGCCGAACTGCTCGTCAAGCGTGGGAAAACTGCCGCCGCCGAGCAGGAAGCTCAGGCCGCTCTCGCGTCAGCCAAACGCAGTGGCGATGCGCAAACGCAGGGGCAGGCCCGGATTGCCCTGGCTCAACTCCGGCACGATTCCAAAGATTATAGTGGCGCGGATGAACTCTTCGCGGAGGCGCTCGCGCTTCTGGATGAATCCAACGCGCACGAGCTGGCGGGGGTGGCCTACTCGAGGTACGCGAACCTGTTGGAGCAGCGCGGGGAAGTCCAGCGCAGCCTGACCGCCTTTAAGAAAGCCTACCAACACCAGTTGCAGGGCAATCGCGGCGATCTGGAATAGCGATGTAAAACTGGGGTGCGGAGGAATTCCTCCGCACTCTTTTTTGTTGAGTTTTTACATGTAAAAACTCATAAATACACGAAAAAATCTATGAGCCGCAAAACTATCCGCAAAAATCGGTTTGTATGTTACAATGGGACATATTTCTCTTATCTATGCCAATAGTGCCGCTAACATCAAGCGCGGGTGGAATTACCCGCGCTTTGGAGGATTTTGTATGCCATTTTCGGCACACGATTTACGCTATCATTTAGAACAACATTATGCATCTCTCAATGCCTATCTGCAACAACGCGCCCAACGTTATCTAGGATCGCTGGCCTTTGATGCTGTGGAAGTTGACCAGGTTGTCGGTCACGTTATCGAGCAATTAACCCACCTGCATATTCTGGGCGGTGGCGATAGCGCACCCGAAACCGCGCTTGATCGCCTGACCAATGCCCAATTTTACGCCTTCCTCAATCGATGCGCCAAAAATAAGGCCATCGACCGCCTGCGGAAGCATCGCGCTCCCACCAGCACGCTGGCCGAACTCGAAAGACCGGGCGGAGAGGAGGAAGAAGCTCAGCCGATGGAAAGTGTCGTCGAGACGTTATGGGGAACCGTTCCCTTTGCCACGCCCGAAGAAACCGCGCTTGAGGCGGCTTCCCAACAAACGCTGCGCCAGTTGCTCAAACACTGTATCAAGGCTTTGAGCGCCGCGCCGCATCAACTAGAGGCCGTTTTACAAGAGCTGGAAGACTTAGACGCGCGCGATATGGTGCAGGAGATTCGCCGGCTATGTGGCCTGTCCGATAGCGCCGCGCCGCTTGCCCATGCCAGCCAGCATCGAGACCACGCCCACAAGAAATTGCGCCATTGCCTGCAACAGAGTAGCACCAATTTGGCAGTTGTCGTTGCCTTGCGTTTATCAAAGTATGAAACAGTTTCCACTGGTGCGGACGTGATACCGGTGGACATAAGCACCCTGGCGCAAGACAAACTTTCTATTCAGGAAGTGCAGACGGGTCTCAAGCATTTGACGAGCGAGGGTCTACTCAACTGGCATGGCGAGGCAACACTGCGCCTGCTCCCCTCCCAGTGCAAGCGCCTGGCGCGCTTCTACGAAGAAGGCGAGTAGGCATCGCGTCCGAGGAGAACTTACACATGGATAAGCGCGAAAAATTTGGAGGTGTACCCGACCCACGTATGGCAAATTTGCCCCTGGCACGGTGGATACAAACCATACTAACGATGTCGCCCGCGCCCTTGCGGCCAGATAACACATCGCCTCTGGACGATGTGGGAAAGGCCGCGAGTTCCTACCACCTGCCCTACTTTCAACAACTCCCCGATTTCGCGCTGGCCCTGCTGAAGAACGACGACCAGGCTACGGTCTACTACGCGCCTCTCATCTATCATTTGATCGGTTGCGCGGCCTGTCATCAAGCCTACCTGGAAATATATGACGCCATGAGCGCCGCGCTGGCGGTTGATAGCCAACAACAGGTGGCGGATAACGGGCATCATACGCTTGCTCTCACGCCCGCTCGTATGCTTGTTTATCTCTGCCAGCTCTTGATTACGCAGGCGCAAACAGTCTTGCGCGTGGCTCGTCACGAACATGTTGATAACGACGCCTGGGCGCGCGCGCTCTTGCAGCAGAGTCTGACCATGAGTTCACATATTATGCAAGGCACGCTGCGGCAACGCGCCCTGCAAAACCTGGTGGATGTCGCTCTCCTGGCAACGGGAGAGAGCCAGGACGAGCAAAACCCGGCGACCCGCACCTACTCGTCCCTGGTCGGAGCAGGCAGCAGCCCGCGCGCGGGCAAAACCAGACGCCGGGCAGAAATGCTGGAACGTTCCGCGGGAGAGCCAGTAATCGAACTGCAATCCGGCACCCTGCAAGGATCAGTCACGCAGCGCGGCGACATTCTCGAACTTCACCTGCGAAATCTCGATCCGCCCCTGCGCGGCCACCGGCTGCAGATCACCGTTCCACTGGGATCGCTCATTGAGCCGGTGCGCTGGTCGGGCGGAAACCCTCGCGCCATTCGCAGCCAATCGCCGGTAAGCGACCAGGGCCACCTCACTATGCAGCTTGGCAAAACCGATCTGCGCCTGACAACCGCCGAAGACCGCAACCTGTTAGAGGCCATGTTCAAAAAACTGGATGTGCGGCCAGTTGATATGTAGAATTTTAACGACCAAAATCGGAACTGTCATCCGTCGCTTTATTGTCATCCTGAGCGAAGCGAAGGATCTCTCTCGCCACGTACAGATCCTTCGCTTTGCTCAGGATGACAATTCCGCTTTTGATTGGGAATGTTCAGTAGGGACGCTATTGATTTTATTCCCCCGATTTGTACATGCGCTGGCGGCTATCGAAGGCTTTTTTCCAGTAGGTGACGGCGCGGTGGACATCACCGCGATTCTCGAGTAGCTGAGCGTAGTGGGCGGCGTTGTCTGCCAGGTCTTCGCGGTTGTTTAGACGCTCGAACATGGTAAGGCCCGCCTCAAATTGGGCATCGCCTGCTTTATAGCGTTTTTGCGCGTATTCGATTTTGCCCATGATGATATGCGCGTCGGCTGCAATCACGCTATCTGCTATGGCGGGGAGCAACGCGCGCGCCTTCTGCGCGTATTTTTTGGCTTCGGCTACCTCGTCATGTTCCAGTAACCATGCCGCCAGGTGGATATACGCGCTGGCTTGCGATTGTGCATCCTGCATTACTTCTGGCTGTGCAAGCGCCTGTTCCAGGTAAGCGCGCGTTTCACCCTGCTTACTGGCAAGCATGGCTCGCCCCAGCGCGTGAAAAAGCTCGCCCCGGCGCGCTTGATTTTCGTTTTCGTTGAGCAGTTGCAGGCACTTGTATGCATTCAAGGTGGCCTGGGTAAATTCGCCCGACTCGGCAAACTGCTGGCAGCTTTGCCAGTAGATGTTTATGCGTTCCGCCAGGGTCAGTTTGTCCGTCACTTCTAATGCTTTTGAGAGCATGGCTTGCGCCTCGTCCGCTTTATCAAGGCGCAGGTAATGCAGACCCAACTGCGAATATACTTCACCTGTATAGTAGACATTCTGGTTCCGCAACGATTCCAGCAGTTCCAGACTGCGCTGGTGGAGCGTGAGACCCTGGTTGTGGTCTTGCAGGGATGATTGCGCCACGCCCTGCAAAAAGAGTAGTTGCGCTCGCATATAACTGTGCGCGTCCTTTGCCAGGCGCAAGGCTTCGGAAAGCGCATTTTCGCTTTCTTGCCACTGGTTGCTCTTACTAAATGCCAGCGCCAGCAGGTAACGCACAAGTATTTCTTGTGTATTCGTCAATTTATGCGCGAGCAACTCCTGTAGCTGTAGAATTGCCCGCTGGTAATTATTCTGCTCTATCGCTACCTGCGCGGTCAGTACGCTCCAATCAACTTCGTCCGCGCTACCTGTGCCTTTTCTTGTGGATGTTGCTGCCGCGCCGCCAGATTGGGGTATCAAGAGGTCTTTGGACGTAAGACCCAGCCGCATCGCAAAAATTTCTAATGCTCTCAGGGAGGGATGTATCTGTCCTCTTTCAATTGCAGAAATATAACTTACTGAGAAGTCGCTTCCCGCCAGTTGACTTTGTGTATACTTCTTCGCCAGCCGCGCCTCTTTCAATTTTGCCCCAACAGACCGTCCCATCTGCTGATGCGGTGGATCATATGGCATTCCTTTGGTCTCCTGCTCGCAATGATGTGCTAAAAGGGAAATCAATAAATAACAAATATGCTTCTTGTACATTGTAAAATGAACAGATGATTTTTGTCAATATCCTTTCAGCGTAGTGACTGAATAGATACTAGTATACTTCTTGTGTAAACCTGACCTGCCCTGCTGATTTTTTCCGACCAAATGCGCGAATGATGGGAATGCTCGCGTTCCGAGTCCTGTAGGGACAAGGGGTGGGGCGGAGTGGATG
>DASTKD010000685.1:0-3488 GCA_035716135.1 Ktedonobacteraceae bacterium | reverse complement strand
TTGGCAATAGTCATTAAGACTCACAGTGAGCCTGATGCCAGAAATGCCTGAACCTCTTTTTGTGTTGGCAGGGATGGGAACGCGCCCTGGCGCGTCACCGCCAGCGCGCCGGCTACATTGGCCCGGTGTAATGCTTCTTCTGTTGTCAGTCCTTGCGCCAGTTGCGCGGCCAACGCGCCGCAGAAGGCATCCCCGGCAGCAGTAGCATCCACCTGTGTCACCGGAATGGCGGGTACCCACCTGTGATTTAGCTCTTGCTCTCCTGTCTTGCTGCTCCAGATACTGCCCTGCTCGCCCAGTGTGACAATTACATGCGATGGTCCGCGCACTATTAAACGACTTGTCGCTTCCATAGCGCTATCTGGCGTATTCACCGTCAGATTGGCAAGCGTACCCGCCTCCGATTCATTGACCACCAGCATGTCTATGAGAGCGAAAAGCTCTGATGAGAACGATTCGCGCGGTGCAGGCGCGGCATTCAGTACGGTGGTCATGCCCGCGTTGCGCGCGCAGCGCAGCCCGGCGGTAATTGTCGCAAGGCGCATCTCGCATTGCGCTATAAAGATAGTATGCTGGTCTGCTACATCTTTCAGCATGGATTGCATCACCTCCTCCACCATGCCAGCACTTAGAGTGAAATTGGCCTGTGGCAGTACGATAATAGCATTTTGCCCGCGATCCGTGCCGATCATGACGCAGGCGGTACCCGTGCCTGTGGCGTTGTCTCGTGTTAGATGGGTGCGTTCGATACCTTCCTGCTCAAGCGCGGCGGCGAAGGCATCGCCAAAGGCATCAACGCCGACGCGCCCGATAAACGTCACATCCGCTCCCATACGAGCCGCCGCGACCGCCTGGTTGAAGCCCTTACCACCCAGATAGGTGGCAAAATCATCACCAACGAGCGCCTCTCCCGGCAAAGGCAGGCGATGCGCGCGTGCCACCAGGTCAGTAATGGTGCTACCCAGGACAATCACTCTACCCATTTCGTATACTCCCGGCTATAGAGGAATAGAATCTCTGCCACTATTGTATTATAAGGTGTTAAGGAACCAAAAACTCTCTTCAATGGCACAATCGGGCATGCCATCCTTCGCTTTGTCCTGTCATCCTGAGCGCAGCGAAGGATCTCTGCGTCCCTCGAGCCAGATCCTTCGCTGCGCTCAGGATGACAATCGATGAATCAGGATGACAATCAATATATTTGACGGAAACGGAGAACACCATATGTCACTCGACCTTGCTAACCCGAAAGACGCCCATATAGACGAGCGTTTGCGCAGTGAGCCAATTATCTGGCTGAGTACAGTGCGCCCGGATGGACGCCCGCACCTGGTACCCGTCTGGTTTTTCTGGGATGGAGCAACCATCACCATTTATAGCCAGCCTGATAACCGCAAGATGCGCAACTTACAGCACAATACGAATGTGTCTCTAGCCCTCAATACCGCCGATGACGGAGATGATGTGGTCATTATTGAGGGGAAAGCCGAACTACCCGGCAAGTCAGAGCAGACCATGGACGACCCGGTCTACGTGGAAAAGTACGCGAAGCTTATCGAAAATATGCAATCTGACCCCGAAGAGATGGCGGCGGATTATTCGGAAGTCATTCGCGTGACGCCCACCAGATTCATCAGTTGGAGCTAGCACTCTCAATGTCGCTCGAAAGCTATGCGCAAGCCGCGCCAAAGGCAGAATTGCATGTTCATCTTGAGGGAGCCATTCAACCGGCAACGGCGCTGGCGATTGCCAGGCGCAACAACATCTCTTTGCCTGTAGAGAACGAGGCGGAACTGAGACAACGTTTCGCCTACCGCGACTTCGATCACTTCATCGAAACCTTCAGTCTGGTGACGGGCTGTTTGAGGACGAGCGAAGATTACGAGCAGATCGTCTACGAGTTTGGCGCGGAAATGGCGCGTCAAAATGTCCATTATGCTGAAGTGACGGTTACACCCGCCACCCATCACCTGCTGGGCGTGCCACATGATGTCTATTTCTCCGGTATGCAGCGTGGTAGAGCGCGAGCGCGAGCCGATTTCAATGTCCAGATCAACTGGATATTCAACATCGTGCGGCGATGGTTGGATGTGACGCGCACGCGCCCCATGGCCGATTATGTTACCAGCGTAGCGATTGAGGGGAAGGACTACGGCGTGGTCGCGCTCGGATTGGCAGGTTCGGAGGCAGGCGCGCCGCCGGAACCTTTCGCTCCCTGGTTCGAGCGCGCCTGCGCCGCCGGACTGCATAGCGCACCCCACGCGGGCGAAATGGCAGGGCCAGATAGCATCAGAGGCGCGATTACCGCTCTGGGGGCAGAACGCATCGCGCATGGTGTGCGCGCCACCGAAGACCCCGCGCTGGTAGACTATCTCGCGCAGCACCATATCCCCTTAGACATCACGCCAACCAGCAATATCTACTTCGGCGTCTATCCCGACTATGCGGTTCATCCACTGCCCCGGCTCTACGCAAAAGGCGCTACCATCACGGTCAGCACCGATGACCCGCCGCTTTTCAACACCACTATGAACCAGGAAGTATCCCTGCTGGCAACACAATTTGGACTAAATATCGCCGCTATCGACGAAATTCTCCTGAATGGCATCCGCTACAGCTTCTTGCCAGAGCAACGCCGTAAGGATTTAGAGACAGAATTCAAGTCAGAGATGGCTATGTTGAGGAGGAAAAGAGCAAGATAAAAGAAGTTTTGGCCCCTGCTCCATGCTACAATAACATAGGTGGGAGCATAGTATCAGAAGCAAGGAGCAGGCAACTATGAAAGAACAGGAATCTCCCCTCGCTACGTTTTACAAACCAGGTTGGCAGAACTATCAACACGCCCTGGTCCAAACCATCGCACCACTTTCATCTGAACAACTTGCCCTCTCTGCTGGGCCACATCAGCGCTCGATAGGCGAGCTTCTCGACCATATGATCGGCGCGCGCTTCAACTGGTTCCACCTCTGGATGGGTGAAGGTGATCCCAACCTTGACTGGAACGAGTACGAGGACAATGACGAGCCAACCGTGTACAAGGCAGCTTCACTGGTCGCCATGTTTGAGAAGAGCTGGCAGGTGATCTCCTCAGCTCTGGACCGCTGGACTTCCGCTGATCTGGAGCAGCTTTTTTTACCCCCGGCCTCTCACCAGGCATGGCTACGGGATCAAGGGTTGGAAGAAGCGCCTCCCCACACCCGGCAGTGGATTGTCTGGCATGTCCTTGAACATGAGATCCATCACGGAGGCGAGCTTTCCCTGGCATTGGGAACCTATGGCCTGGAAAAATTCTATATGTGACTCTCGTCATAACCTGGCCACCTTGGCCGCATTTCGGCATTCTGGTAATACTTCCCATTCGGATTTACCTAGCCAGGCAAGCCGCTTTGCAGATGTCCCGGCAATCCTTGAATACCCAATTGGCTTCAGGGGCCGATCAAACGCACTGGCAAAATCTGTACTTGCGGTCAAGTTATGCTTGATTTCTG